>NZ_JBFRGM010000010.1:0-252916 GCF_052115345.1 Mesorhizobium sp. 2RAF21
GGCACACGCCACAATCGGCCCATCGCCCTCACGGGAACCTGGTGCGCACCGGGTATCAGGGAGGGCGCCGGTGCCGGACTGGCAGCGCTAACGGTGGCGGTGTCTGGTGACGAGCCCTAAGTCCGGGCCCTGGAAAAACCCGGCCGCCGAAAATGGCGGCTTTGAGGCCCGAAGTCTGCCGTCAACAGTGACGTGCGAGGTCGGTCCGGGGCAAGAACACTGGCGGGGCGCCCGGAAGGCGCCAGCATTAGAATAGCGTGAGGCACCGACCCGGCGCCCCGCTTCCCACCTCCCGCAAGGGAGTGTTTTTTGACAATGGCCAGGGCGGATTTCCGCAGCGTGGCGATGAAGAAGTGTATCAACGCTACTATGCGTCGACGCGACTGTACCGCCGCCGTCATTCCGGCCGAGCGCAGCGAGAGCCGGAACCCATTGGCCGCAACATCGTCGAGCACGGCCCGGTCCTCGTCCTGAACCGTTCACGCAGCCGGACCGGCGCCGCGTGTTTCACGGCTGTCCGCGCGAACCCAGGTCCCGGCCGCGCTGCTCAATGGGTTCCGGGTCGGCGCTCGGCTTCGCCTCGCTGGCCCGGAATGACGAACGCTTGAGAAGCCGCCCCGTCACATCCCTCTGAAGGCCTGAAACAGGATGAAGGCGGCAACCACGCCGTCATTCCGGCCGAGCATAGCGAGAGCCGGAACCCATTGGCCGCACCGTCGTCGAGCACGGCCCGGTCCTCGTCCTGAACAGTCCGTATTGCCTGGACTGACGCGCTGAAATGGCGCCGTCAAAAAACAGCGCGTCGCGCCAACCATCGACAAATTTGGCAATTGTCGCTACGGCCTTTCAAATTGCACATTCCTCGCGACAATGGCGCGGAACTTGTTCGGAGGATTCGGTATGCGTTCTAAGCGGCTGTCTCTCATTCTGTTTTGCGCCTTTGTGGCGCTGACGGCCAATTTTGTCGCCGGTCGCGCGGTGGCGCAGGAAGCCACGCCGCCGGCCACCAAGAACGAGCCCGGCCTGTCCGACGTGCTGACCGACCTTCTCCATGGCGTCGAGGGCAACAACACCGCTGGCCCGGACAAGCGCGTGCCGTTCGGCCGCGAGGAAGTGCAGCTGTCCTTCGCGCCGCTGGTCAAGCAGACCGCGCCCGCCGTGGTCAATGTCTATGCCTCGCAGACCGCCAAGGTGACGTCGCCGTTCGACGGCGATCCCTTCTTCGAGGAGTTCTTCGGCCGCTCGATGCCGCGCGCGCAGTCGTCGCTGGGCTCCGGCGTGCTGGTCGACCCGACCGGCGTCATCGTCACCAACTACCACGTCATCAAGGGCGCCGACGAGGTCAAGGTGGCGCTGGCCGACGGGCGCGAATTCACCTCCAAGGTGATGCTCAAGGACGAATCGCTCGATCTCGCCGTGCTCAAGATCGAGGGCGACAAGCCGTTCCCGGTCATCGCCATCGGCGATTCCGACGCGCTCGAGGTCGGCGATCTGGTGCTGGCCATCGGCAACCCGTTCGGCGTTGGCCAGACCACCACCTCCGGCATCGTCTCCGCGCTTGCCCGCAGCCATATCGGCATTTCGGATTCCGGCTATTTCATCCAGACGGACGCCGCCATCAATCCCGGCAATTCCGGCGGCGCGTTGATCAACATGGGCGGCCAGCTGGTCGGCATCAACACCGCCATCTACAGCCGCAGCGGCGGCTCGATCGGCATCGGCTTCGCCATTCCCGCCAACATGGTGCGCGCCTTCGCCGAGGCCGCCAAGTCCGGCAGCGATTTCTTCGAGCGGCCCTATATCGGCGCCGAGTTCGAGGCGGTGACGCCGCAGATCGCCGAATCGCTCGGCATGCAGAAGGCGACCGGCGCTCTGGTTTCCTCCGTCGCCGACGGCGGCCCGGCCGCCAAGGCCGGCCTGAAGCCGGGCGATGTCGTACAGACGCTGAACGGCACCGTGGTCGAAGGCATCGAGGCGCTGGATTACCGCATGGCGACGCTGTCGATCGGCTCGAACGCCACCTTCGGCGTGCTCACCAAGGGCCAGCAGCAGCAGATCGCCATCGCGCTCGAACGCGCGCCCGAAGGCCTGAAGACCGCCGAGCTGATGTTGCGTGGCCGCAGCCCCTTCGCCGGCGCGCGGGTGGCCGATCTGTCGCCGCGGCTGGCGCAGCGTCTCGGCATCCGCACCGACGTCAAGGGCGTAGCTGTGGTCGATATCGAGCGCACCTCGCCGGCGGCGGATTTCGGCTTCCAGCCGGGCGACATCGTGCGCGAGGTCAACGGCGTCACCATCGACAGCGCCAAGAAGCTGGAAGAAGCAGCGCTGCAGAACACGCGCTGGTGGCGTTTCACCGTCGAGCGCGGCGGCCAGACGCTGCGCCAGGTGTTGCGTTACTGAGTGTTGCGTTCCTGACCCCAGCACTGTGAAATGGCCCCATGGCCGATCTGTTCGGAACCGCTGAACCGCAAAAGGCGCCGCCGGGCCGGCCATTGGCCGACCGGCTGCGGCCGCGATCGCTTGCCGAAGTCGTCGGTCAGGAACAGCTGACCGGGCCCGACGGCGCCCTCTCGCGCATGATCGCCTCCGGCACGCTGGGCTCGATGATCTTCTGGGGCCCGCCCGGCACCGGCAAGACCACGGTGGCGAGGCTCCTGGCCGGCGAGACCAGCCTTGCCTTCGAACAGATATCGGCGATCTTCTCCGGCGTAGCCGACCTGAAGAAGGTGTTCGAGACGGCGCGCCTGCGCCGCACCAACGGCCGCCAGACATTGCTGTTCGTCGACGAGATCCATCGCTTCAACCGCGCCCAGCAGGACAGTTTTCTGCCCGTGATGGAAGACGGCACCGTCATCCTGGTCGGCGCCACCACGGAAAACCCGTCCTTCGAGCTCAACGCCGCTCTGTTGTCGCGTTCGCGCGTGCTGGTGTTCCAATCGCTCGGGGAAGACAGCATTGCCAGGCTACTCGACCGCGCCGAGCAGACGGAAGGCAAGCCACTGCCGCTCGACGAAGAGGCGAGGTTGACCCTGGTGCGCATGGCTGACGGCGACGGTCGCGCCGCGCTGACGCTCGCCGAGGAAGTCTGGCGGGCCGCGAAGCCGGGCGAAATCTTCGATCCCACCGGCCTGCAGGAGGTGGTGCAGCGCCGCGCCCCGATCTACGACAAGGGACAGGACGGCCACTACAATCTGATCTCTGCCCTGCACAAATCCGTGCGCGGCTCCGATCCAGACGCCGCGCTCTATTATCTGGCGCGCATGTTCGACGCCGGCGAGGACCCGCTCTATCTCGGCCGTCGGCTGGTGCGCATGGCGGTGGAAGACATCGGCCTGGCCGACCCGCAGGCGCTGGTCGTCGCCAATGCCGCCAAGGATGCCTACGATTATCTCGGCTCGCCCGAGGGTGAACTGGCGTTTGCGCAGGCCTGCGTCTATCTGGCCACCGCGCCGAAATCGAACGCCGTCTACAACGCCTTCAAGGCGGCGACCCGCGCCGCCAAGGAGAACGGCTCGCTGTTACCGCCTAAGCATATCCTCAACGCGCCGACCAAGCTGATGAAGGAAGAGAGTTACGGCGCCGGCTATCGTTACGACCACGACGAGCCGGACGCCTTTTCCGGCCAGGATTATTTCCCCGAAAAGATGGGCCGCCAGACCTTCTACGACCCGCCCGAACGCGGCTTCGAGCGCGAGATCAGGAAACGGCTGGAATACTGGTCGAAGCTGAGGAAGGAGCGCGGCGGCTAGGGCCGGTTTCTCGGCATCAGCCCATATTGCTGGTGTCTTCCAAAATAATGACCTTTTTACTCCGCTTTATGTCCTCGTTCACAGGAACTGACCCGGCGTCCGTCTTGTGCGCAATCGTGAATAAGCTTATGCAGCCGACACTGGGGTAAATGCGTCGCTGCCGAGGGCGCGGCGAACTCTCAAAAAGGGTGGCGCCCGGCGCCAGGCTCGATATGACCAAAGATCAACGCAAGGCAATCCGCAAAGCCGCCATCGCCGTGGTGATTTTGGGGGTCGGCTTCTATTTCATTCCCATCATCACGCTGATCTGGCTCGTCTGCGGCCTTATCGACGTGCTGCGCAACAAGAAGAAAGACCAGCGGCTGTTCAGCCTCTATTTCACCGGCAACGGCATGTTCACCTGGCTGCTGTCGCCGTTCAACCTGCTGGTCGACCTGATTTCCTACAAGAACTGGGGCGTGTGGAAGCTGGAGCAGTTTCCGGCCGATTATCAGCGCGAAGTCAACGAGGTGCTCGACGTTTTCAAGGAGCGCCGCAACGAGATCATCGCTGACATCGACGCCAATTTCGGCACCGGCCGGCGCGGCATGTATGTCTACCAGTGGTACGGCAAGCACAAGATCGACAACGTTCCGGAGTTCAACAAGGACTTCAAATATGTGAAGACCATCGCCGTTTCGGTGTTCTCGGGACGGGAATCGACCTCCTGGCATTTCGGGCCGCTGCGGCTCTCCTTGCGCGTGCTGTACAACCTGATCCCGGTCAACGCCGAGATCTTCGTCGAATGCCAGGATGCCAGGAACTACTGGCACGACAATCCGATGTACATCTTCGACGACACGCTGCTGCACCGCTCGGTCAACGAGTATGACGGCCGCCGCTACTGCGTGTTCATGGACGTCATCCGCCCGTCCCCGGTGCCGGGCGTGGTTGCGGCGCTGCTGAAGATTGTTTCGATGAGCGTCGAGCGCATCAACTCCATGTTCTACAAGAACTGGAAGATGATCTCGTCCAACAAGGGCAAGAAGGCCGAGGCGTAAATCGCGACCGGCGACACGGAAGAGGGCGATGCTTCATCTTCTCCTCGTGGCGGTTGGCGGCGCGATCGGCGCCGGCATCCGCCATCTCTTCAATCTTGGCGCGCTCAGGCTTGTCGGCCCCAATTTTCCCTGGGGCACGATGGTCATCAACATCATCGGCTCCTTCGTCATGGGGGCCTTCATCGCCACGCTGTCGCGCCGCTACGGCGGCGCTTCCTCGGAATTGCGCCTGTTCGTCGCCACCGGCATCCTCGGCGGCTTCACCACCTTCTCCGCCTTTTCGCTGGATTTCGCCACGCTGTGGGAGCGCGGTGCGGCGTTGACGGCGCTGGGTTATGCGCTGGCCAGTGTCGTTGGCGCGATTCTGGCGCTGTTCCTCGGGCTTTGGCTCGTAAGAACGCTGCCTTAGAGCGCCGCGCGTCCAATTGGACGCGCAAAGGACGCTCTAACATGTTGAATCTGCTGCATCGGCCCGAAAATCGATTCCGATTTTCGGGCCGATGCAGTAGTGCTATTGGCGCGCTTCGAAGAATAAAGGCGGACCCATGGCAGGCGTCGAACAGATCACGGTGGAAGCCGGCGAAACAGGCATGCGCCTCGATCGCTGGTTCAAGAGCCACTATCCCGGATTGAGCTTTGTGCAGTTGCAAAAGCTGCTGCGCTCCGGCCAGGTGCGCGTCAACGGCGCCCGCGCCAAGACCGACACCCGCGTCGAGCCGGGGCAGGTGATCCGCATTCCGCCGCTGGATGTCGACAAGAAGGGTGGCGCCGACCAGCTCACCGGCTACTCGATCCGCAATCAGGACGATGCGGACGTACTCAAGAAAATGCTGCTGCACGAAGACGACAAGGTCTTCGTCTTCAACAAGCCGGCGGGTCTTGCCGTGCAGGGCGGTTCCGGCGTGACCCGCAATGTCGACGACATGCTGGAGGCCTGGCGCAACAAGAAGGGCGAGAAGCCGCGCCTGGTGCATCGGCTGGACCGTGATACGTCCGGCGTACTGGTCATTGCGCGCACGCGGCTCGCTGCCATGAAGCTGTCGGAAGCTTTTCGCGCCCGCGAGACCAAGAAGACCTATTGGGCGCTGGTGAAGGGCGTGCCGCCGAAGCGCGAGGACAAGATCTCGACCTGGCTGGTCAAGGAACCGACACCCGACGGCGACCGTGTCCGCGTCGCCAAGCATGGCGAGAAGGGCGCCGACCACGCGGTCTCTTATTACCGGGTGGTCGAGCAGGCGGCGCAATCATTGTCCTGGCTTGAGATGGAGCCTTACACCGGCCGCACCCATCAGCTGCGCGTGCACGCCGCCCATATCGGCTGTCCCATCATCGGCGATCCGAAATATTTCGAAGCCGATACCAATTGGGATTTCCCAGGCGGCATGCAAAACCGCCTGCATCTGCACGCCCGCCGCATCGTCATCCCGCATCCCGACAAGGGCTTCGTCGACGTGACCGCGCCGATGCCGCCGCATATGCGCCAGAGCTGGAACCTGCTCGGCTTTGACGAGGCAAGCGCCGAGGACTAACCGTAGGGCGGTGAACCACCGCTCCGCTTGCCTTGGATCATGCCGCGAGCACCCACGTCCTGTAGGGAACTGGCTGATTGAAGCCGGCGCGGAGGATGGGAATGAGCACTGCGAGCCATAGTCTGGACCGCCGCGACGCCATCGACACCGCCGCGGTGGTTTTCATGCTGGCGCTGACCTTCTCCTGGGGGCTGAACGGCGTCGCTGCCAAGCTCACCAACACCGGCTACAACCCGATCTTCCTGAACGTGGCGCGCTCGGCGATTGCCTGCGTGCTGGTTTTCCTGTGGTGCCGCTTCCGTGGCATCCGGCTGTTCGAGAAGGACGGCACGTTGTGGGGCGGCATCCTGGCCGGCCTGCTGTTCGGCGCCGAGTTCTGCCTCGTTTTCGTGGCGCTGGAATACACGACGGTGGCGCGGAACTCCTTGCTGGTCAACACAATGCCGTTCTGGGTGCTGGTCGGCGCGCATTTCTGGCTGGGCGAGCGCATGACCCTGCAGAAATTGCTCGGCCTCGCGCTGGCCTTCTGCGGGGTGGTGGTGATCTTTTCCGACCGGCTGGGCGCCGCCGGCCCTTCGACCATGACCGGCGATCTGCTCAGCCTCGCGGCGGGGCTGTTCTGGGCACTGACCACGCTGGTTATCAAGCGCTCGAAGCTGCAGACGGCCGGCGCCGAGAAGGTTCTGCTCTATCAGCTCGTGGTTTCCGCGTTGATGGCGATCCCGCTGGTGCCGCTGGCCGGCCCGGCGCTGCGCGACGTGACGCCGCTGGCCACCGGCGCGCTGCTGTTCCAGGCCGTTTATGTCGTTGCCATCACCTATATCGTCTGGTTCTGGCTGATGCGGCGTTATCCAGCGGCGGGGCTGTCGAGTTTCACCTTCCTGTCGCCTGCATTCAGTGTCATATGCGGCTGGCTGATCCTCGGCGAACCGCTGACCTGGAAGATCTTTCTGGCGCTCGGCCTGATCGGCGCGGGACTGAGCATCGTCAACCGGCCAAGGCGGCTGAAGACGACGTAGAAGATGGATAGGCAATGCGCGACATTCTGAGCGATCTCGAGGCTGGCAAACAGCTTTCCGACCCGGACCCGGTGCGCCGCGCCCAGATCCAGATGAAGACGCCGCTGCCGAAGCGCTTCTACACCGCCGCCTCGGTCGTGCCGGTCGAGAATGCATTCGCCGTCCATCTCGACGGCAAGTCGGTGCGCACGCCAGGCAAGGCATTGCTGGCGCTGCCGACCGAAAAGGCGGCGGCACTCGTTGCGGCGGAGTTCGAGGCACAGGCCGAGACGATCGATCCGGTGACGATGCCGGTGCTGCGGCTGGTCAACACCGCCATCGACGGCGTTGCCTCCGACCCGCAGGCGGTGCTGGAAGATGTTCTGCGCTTCGCCTCGTCCGATCTGCTGTGCTACCGCGCCGACAGCCCGCAGGGCCTGGTCGACCGCCAGAACGTGCATTGGGACCCGGTGATCGACTGGGCGCGTTCATCGCTCGGCGCCCGCTTCGAACTGGCCGAAGGCGTCATCCATGTCGAACAGCCGCGGGAATCGATCGCTGTCCTCGGTGCCCATCTTGCCCGCCGCAACGACCCGTTCCGGCTGGCAGCCATCCACGTCATGACCTCGATCACCGGATCGGCGCTGCTGGCGCTGGCGGTCGATGCCGGCGAATTGACCGGCGAGACGGCATGGACGGCAGGCCACGTCGACGAGGACTGGCAGATCGAGCATTGGGGCCAGGATTCGGAAGCGGTCGCGCGCCGCGCCTTCCGCCATCGCGACATGATGGCGGCGGTGGCCTTGCTTGAAGCGCTGGGCGGATAGCACGTTCCGCCTGTTCCTTGCGGGGCAGGGCAGCGCCAGCCGCGCATATTAGACCAAAGTCATAATCCCAATTGCTCGGTCCTCAGGACAGGCGCTTTCTGTCAGATTCCGTGCCGATAGCCGGTTTGAGTCCGTATCCGGAGGAGGGTGCGGGCGTCGATCCCCCGGCATCGAGGGCATTTGGGAGGAACACTCATGGCAATGGCACAGACCGCCGGCAGGACAGGCCGCGGCATGACGCGGGAGGAGAAGAAGGTCATCTTCGCCTCGTCGCTCGGCACCGTCTTCGAATGGTACGATTTCTATCTCTACGGATCGCTGGCCGCCTTCATCGGCGCCACCTTCTTCACGCAATATCCGGAAGCGACCCGCAACATCTTCGCGCTGCTGGCGTTTGCCGCCGGCTTCCTGGTGCGCCCGTTCGGCGCGCTGGTCTTCGGCCGCATCGGCGACCTCGTCGGCCGCAAATACACCTTCCTGGTCACCATCCTCATCATGGGCCTGTCGACTTTCCTGGTCGGTATTCTCCCTGGAGCGGCAACATGGGGCATCGCGGCGCCTGTCATCCTGATCGCACTGCGCATGCTGCAAGGCCTGGCGCTCGGCGGTGAATATGGCGGTGCCGCGACTTATGTCGCCGAGCACGCGCCCGACGATCGTCGTGGCTACTACACCTCGTGGATCCAGACCACGGCGACGCTTGGCCTGTTCCTGTCGCTGATCGTCATCCTGATCGTGCAGAGCTGGCTCGGCAAGGAAGCCTTCGCCGCTTGGGGCTGGCGCGTTCCGTTCATCCTGTCCTTCGTCCTGCTCGGCATTTCGGTGTGGATCCGGCTTTCGCTGTCGGAATCGCCGACCTTCCAGCGCATGAAGGAAGAGGGCAAGGGCTCCAAGGCGCCGCTGTCGGAAGCCTTCGGCCAGTGGAAGAACGCCAAGATCGCGCTTCTCGCTTTGTTCGGCCTCACCGCCGGCCAGGCCGTTGTCTGGTATTCCGGCCAGTTCTACGCACTGTTCTTCCTGCAGAACGTGCTCAAGGTCGACGCCTACTCGGTCAACATCATGATCGCTATCGCGCTGGCGCTGGGCTCCATCTTCTTCGTCGTGTTCGGCTGGCTGTCCGACAAGATCGGCCGCAAGCCGATCATCATGGCTGGCCTGGCGCTCGCCATCGTCACCTACTTCCCGCTGTTCAAGGCGTTGACCTGGGCCGCCAATCCGGCGCTGGCCACCGCACAGCAGAACACACGGGCGACGGTGACCGCCGCTCCGGGCGACTGCAAGTTCCAGTTCAACCCGGTGGGCACGGCAAAGTTCACGACATCCTGCGACATCGCAACCTCGTTCCTTACCAAGAACTCGGTTCCGTATGACGTCGTGACCACGGCCGCACCGGGCACCGCGGCCACGGTCAAGATCGGCAAGGAGACGGTCGAATCCTACGACGCCGTCGCCGCCGGCGATCAGGCCAAGGCCAAGGACGGCGCCTTCTCGAAGGCGGTGAACATCGCCCTGCACGACGGCGGCTATCCGCTGGTGCGTGCCGCCGCCAAGGTGGCGGACCAGAAGCTGGACGCCTTCGTGACGGCCAATCCGGAGCTGAAGCTCGACGCTGCCGCCATTCGCGGCGGCGAGAAGACCGCCGTTCCGGCCGCCCAGGCGGTGAAGGACAAGCTGATCACGCAGGAAGAGGCCGGCAGTGCCGCTGACGTCACCGTCTACAGCGTTCCTGCCGCCGGCGCCTTCTCGATGGTGGCTGACCCCGCAGCCGTGAACTGGCCGATGGTCATCGGCATCCTGTTCATCCTCGTCCTCTATGTGACGATGGTGTACGGGCCGATCGCGGCGATCCTGGTCGAGATGTTCCCGACCCGCATCCGCTACACCGGCATGTCGCTGCCTTATCACATCGGCAATGGCTGGTTCGGCGGTCTGCTTCCGGCAACCGTGTTCGCGCTCAGTGCGGCCAAGGGCGATATCTATTACGGCCTCTGGTACCCGATCGTGTTCGCGGCCATGTCGCTCATCATCGGCACGCTCTTCGTCAAGGATACGCTGGGCACCGATCTGAACGCCAAGGATTGAGCATTCGCTTCGTCAAAAGAAAGCCCGGCGCGGGAAACCGCGCCGGGCTTTCTGCTTGAATCGGACTGTCAGCCTGCTTGCCTATGAGGCTGAAATCACGGACTTCTTACGCGATGAGATCGCGCACCATCGGTATGACCTTCGAGCCGTAAAGTTCGATGGAGTGCATCATCTTCTCGTGCGGCAGCGGGCCGGACGAATATTTCATCTGGAAGCGCGAAGCCCCCAGTCCCTTCACGGTCGCCGCTATCTTGCGCGCCACCGTTTCGGGCGAGCCGACATAAAGCGAACCGAGATCGGCCTCCGAATTGAAGGAGGCCCGTGAGGTCGGCGGCCAGCCGCGTTCGCCGCCGATGCGGTCGTGCATCTTCTTGTAATGCGGCCAAAGCTCCTCGCGCGCCTGTTCGTCGGTATCGGCGACATAGCCCGGCGAATGCACGCCGATTGGCTGCTTTGCGCCGCCAAGCTGGTCGAGCGCCTGGTGATAGAGATCGACATAAGGCCGGAAGCGCTGCGGGTTGCCGCCGATGATGGCCAGCATCAAGGGCAGGTTGTAACGCGCTGCACGCACGACGGATTCCGGGCTGCCGCCGACGCCGATCCATGTCTTCAGCGTGCCGGTCTCGATCGGCGGATAGACGGACTGGTCCTTGAGCGGCGGCCGGATCGAACCCTGCCAGCTGACCGGCTCGCCCTTCAGGAGCGCCGCGAACAGGTCGAGCTTTTCGGTGAACAGCGTTTCATAGTCGCTGAGCTGGAAACCGAACAGCGGGAAGGATTCGGTGAAGGAGCCACGCCCGAGGATGACTTCGGCGCGGCCGTTGGACAGCGCATCCACGGTGGAAAACCGCTGGAAGACCCGGATCGGATCATCGGAACTCAGCACCGTCACCGCCGAGCCCAGCTTGATGCGGTTCGTGCGCGTGGCGATGCCGGCCAATACGGTCTCGGGCGTGGAAACGGCGAAGTCGTTGCGGTGGTGCTCGCCGACGCCGATGAAATCGATGCCGAGCTGATCGGCCAGCACGGCCTCATCGACGACATTGCGGATGACCTCGGCCTGCGGCAGCAGAGCGCCGTCGTCGTCAGCGGTGACGTCGCCAAACGTATCCAGCCCGAATTCGACGGTGTTCGACATGGAAACCTCTATTTCTGGTTGCCGGATAGGGGATCCGGTGGAGGGCGGGTGATGTTCGCTTCGGCAAGACGCACCATCGGCGCGGAGCGGCGAACGATCAATTCAAAGGTTCAGATAGGCGAGTGGAGGGAATATGCCCACTTGCGGCGCCGAGTACGGACCGTTCACCCTTGGTTAACGACAGCGCCGCCACGCTTGCCGCGAACTCCGCCCGTATCCAGTCCGCGAAGATGCGGGCCGGTTCGCTGAGCTTCGACAGATTGCGGGCGACGAGGAAATAACCGCCGGAATTGAGTTCGGTGGCGAATGGCCTGATCAGCGTGCCGGCGGCCAGTTCGTCCTGCATGTAGAGAAGGTCGACCAAAGCGACGCCATGGCCGAGCAAGGCCGCCTGCTTGGACAGCGCCATGTCGGCATACATCGGACCCGGAGCCCGCACGTCTGCCTCCTCTTCGCCGGCCAGGCGAAACCAGTTCTTCCAGTGTTCGCGGCTTTCCTCGTGCAAAAGCGTGAAGCGGCGCAGGTCGCCCGGCTTTTCGATCGGCGCACCGTTTGCCAGCAGAACCGGCGCCACCACCGGCGTCTCATAGGCGTAGGCGAGGCGTTCCGCTTCGCTGTTTGCCCAACTGGTGTTGTGGAAGGAGAACCGCAACGCCAGCTCGGCCTGCTCGGCGCGGAATTCGATCAGCCGAGGGTCGACGTCCAGCACCACATCGATGTCCGGATTGGCGCGCCGGAAGCGGTCCAGCCGCGGGATCAGCCAGCAGGAGGCCAGCGAGGCGTCGGAGCTCACCCTGGCCGTCTTGGTCTGGCAGCGTGCGGCGATATCGGCCAGCATTCTCTCGATGCCGTCGAAACTGGCGGTCAACTGCGTGAGCAGGGCCTTGCCCGTCTCGGTCAGCACCACCTTGCGGTGCAGGCGCTCGAACAGCGGGGTCGACAGCGTGGTTTCCAGTTCGCGGATTTGGCGGCTGATTGCCGCCTGCGAAACGTGCAGTTCCTCGGCGGCGCGGCTGAAGCTCGTGTGACGGCCGGCGACCTCGAAGGATCGCAGGGCGGTGAGGGGCAGGCGGCTGCGCTTCATTCGCATAACCTCAGGTTATTCGAAGGCAGAAATATACTCGTTTGAACATAAGCGCCAGCAGGCGTTGATTCCGGTCATGAAACCGATTTGCCAGACCGGAGTGATTGTGATGTCACAGATCATCCAGGCGCTTCTCGATGCGCTGACGCTCGCCACTTTTCAGAACTTGAAGCACCGGCCGGACGACAAGGACACCTATGTGCGCAGGCGTCCGCAGCGCCACGACAGGCTGTAGGCGCATGATTGGCCGGCATGGCGGCGATAGAGCTATCCGTTGTCCGACGACCGATCGCCGATCCAGTATCTGGGGCCGGGGCCGAGGGCTCCGGCCTTGTCATGCGGGTTCACCAGCCGGCATCGTTCGAGTGAGAGACAGCCGCAACTGATGCATTCGGCGAGACCGGTCTTCAGCCGCTGCAACTCGGCGATGCGCTCGTCGATCCGCGCCGACCACGGGCCGGATAACAGTGACCAGTCGCCTCCCTTCGGCACATGGTCGGTCGGCAGCTTGTCCAGTTCGTCATGGATTTCCGCCAGCGACATACCGAGCCGCTGCGCGAAGACGATGAAGGCGAGGCGGCGCAAGGTGGCGCGCGTGAAGCGGCGGTGGCCCTTGCCGATGCGTTCGGAGGCGATCAGGCCGCGCTCCTCGTAATAACGAAGCGCCGATGCCGCCACGCCGCTGCGGCGCGACAACTGGTTGATGGTGAGTGTCGGTTCCATCCCAACTTTGTCCCACATTTTTCGCTTGACCTCAAGTTGACTTGAACTTGTAGCACGTCGATCGAGCCGCAAATGATCGATTTAACGGCGCCGCAAGAAGGAAAACTCCCGTGGACAAGCAGGTTCCCAACACGCCCGACATCCAGAAATTCGTCGCCGATCGGGCGCGGGACTGGATGGAATGGTCCGGCACGAAGCTGGTCGACGTGCTCAACGAGGACGATGTGCCGCTCTCCAAGCTTGGCGCGATCGGCTTCGTGCGGGCACCCAAGGGCGCAACCAGCGACTTCGAGTTCGCATATGACGAGGTGCTGATCGTCACCAGAGGCCGCTGCACCGTCGCCAGCCGCGGCGAATGGCAGACTGCAGGCCCGGGCGAAGTGCTTTATCTGCCCGCCGGCACGCCCGGCTCGTTCAACGCCATCGAGGATGTGGAACTGGTCTATGTCGCCTCGTCACCCTATGGCGAGGTCAATCGGCCATCAAGGCGGTGCTGCTCGAGGCGGCTCGACCCGAGGCTGCTCAGTGAGTGCGGAGTTAGCCATGTCGCGACGCATCGTGCAGATCTCGTCCTTCGATATCCTGCCGGGCAAGCTCGAGCAGTTCAAGGACGCTATTCGCAAGGCGGTCGCCTTCGCCGAGGCGAACGGACCGCAACTCGTCGTCGAGACCTTTGTCGATGACGAGGCCATGCGCGCCCACAGCTTGCAGATCATGCCGAGTTCGGAAGCCATCCTGGAGCATTGGCGCATAGCCGATCCGCACATCCGCGATGTCATGGAAAGCTGCGTCATGCGCCGGCTCGACGTCTATGGCCAGCCGAGCGAGGAGGTGATACTCGGCCTGCTGTCCTTGATCGAACAAGGCGTGCCGGTCACCATCACGCCAGGTTTTGTCGGGTTCCGGCGCGGTTGATACCGGTGTAGCCGTTGCGAAACGCGCTGCGTCGGGCCATCTACAGCGGATGATTGGGCGAGCGCGATACCGGCGATGAACAACGACGCTGACGGGCATGGCCGCGAATGCGGGCATCAGCACGGCGAGGTTGGTGCGTCCACACCACGCGGCCGCAACTGGGCCGGGCCCTGGCGCCGGACGCCGGGCAGGCTGGCGGGCACCGCCCTGGTGCGGTTCTACCAACTGACCTTGTCCGGTTTCGTCGGCAATTCATGCCGGCACATGCCGACCTGTTCGGAATACGCCTATGAGGCGATCGCCCGCCATGGCCTGTGGGCCGGCGGCTGGATGGGGCTGTTCAGGGTCATGCGCTGCGGCCCCGGCGGCACGCATGGCATCGACAACGTGCCGGTCAAGCTCGCGCCGGATCTCCACTGGTGGGCGTTCTGGCGCTTTTGGCGTGTCGGCAAGCGGCACGCCGGCGAGCAGGGCTGAAGCGTCCCTGCGACAGCAGGGGCCATTTCATTGCCGCAAGCGCCAATCGCCAACACTCCGGCTTTACGACGCCGCTATCTGCCCCTAAAAGACCGCTCGCCGCCGGACGTTTCCGGCAATCAACCACCCGCGTTCGTTTGCGGGACTGGATAGGAGAAGAACGTTGCTGAATTCCGTTTCCCTGACATTTCCTGATGGTTCCGTCCGCGAATACGACGCGGCGATGACCGGTGCAGGCCTGGCCGAGTCGATCTCGAAGTCGCTCGCCAAGAAGGCCGTGGCCTACAGCGTCGATGGCCAGTTGTGTGATCTTTCCGATCCGCTCGGCAAGTCCGGCAAGGTCGAGATCGTCACCCGCGACGACCCGCGCGCGCTGGAATTGATCCGCCACGACACCGCCCATGTGCTGGCAGAGGCCGTGCAGGAATTGTGGCCGGGCACCCAGGTCACCATCGGTCCCGTCATCGACAACGGCTTCTACTACGATTTCGCGCGCAACGAGCCCTTCACGCCTGAGGACTTTCCGACGATCGAGAAGAAGATGCGCGAGATCATCGCGCGCAACAGGCCCTTCACCAAGGAAGTCTGGTCGCGCGACCGTGCCAAGAAGGTATTCCGCGACAAGGGCGAGAGCTACAAGCTCGAGCTGATCGATGCGATCCCCGAGGACCAGGACCTCAAGATTTATGCCCAGGGCGAGTGGTTTGACCTGTGCCGCGGTCCACATATGGCCTCGACCGGCCAGATCGGCAGCGCCTTCAAGCTGATGAAGGTTGCCGGCGCTTATTGGCGCGGCGACGCCAACAACCCGATGCTGACGCGCATCTACGGCACCGCCTGGGCAGACCAGGCGCAGCTCGACGCCTACATCCACATGCTGGAGGAGGCGGAAAAGCGCGACCATCGCAAGCTCGGTCGCGAGATGGACCTGTTCCATTTCCAGGAGGAAGGCCCCGGCGTCGTCTTCTGGCACGCCAAGGGCTGGAAGATGTTCCAGAACCTGGTTTCTTACATGCGCCGTCGGCTGGGCGAACAGGGCTATCAGGAAGTCAACGCTCCGCAGGTGCTCGACAAGAGCCTGTGGGAGACTTCCGGGCACTGGGGTTGGTATCGCGATGCCATGTTCAAGGTGACGGTGGCCGGCGACGACACCGACGACGACCGTGTTTTCGCGCTGAAGCCGATGAACTGCCCGGGTCACGTGCAGATTTTCAAGCACGGGCTGAAATCCTACCGCGATCTGCCTGTAAAGCTTGCTGAATTCGGCAATGTGCATCGCTACGAGCCGTCGGGCGCACTGCACGGGCTGATGCGCGTGCGCGGCTTCACGCAGGACGACGCCCATATCTTCTGCACCGAGGAGCAACTCGCCGCCGAGTGCCTGCGCATCAACGACCTGATCCTGTCGACCTATGCCGATTTCGGCTTCGATGAGATCAGCGTGAAGCTGTCGACCCGTCCCGACAAGCGGGTCGGTTCCGACGAGGCGTGGGATCACGCCGAGGAGATCATGTCGAAGGTGCTGGCGACGATCCAGCAGCGATCCGGCAATCGCATCAAGACGTCGATCAATCCGGGCGAGGGCGCGTTCTACGGGCCGAAGTTCGAATATGTGTTGAAGGACGCGATCGGCCGCGAATGGCAGTGCGGCACCACGCAGGTCGACTTCAACCTGCCGGAGCGCTTCGGCGCTTTCTACATCGGCTCGGACTCCGAGAAGAAGCAGCCGGTCATGGTGCATCGCGCCATCTGCGGCTCGATGGAACGCTTCCTCGGCATCCTGATCGAGAACTATTCGGGCCATTTCCCGCTCTGGTTCGCGCCGTTGCAGGTGGTGGTGGCGACGATCACCTCCGAAGCCGATGCCTATGCCGAAAAGGTGGTGGAACGGCTCAAGGCGGCCGGGCTGTCGGCCGAGGCCGATCTGCGCAACGAGAAGATCAACTACAAGGTTCGCGAGCATTCGCTGGCCAAGGTTCCGGTCATTCTCGTCTGCGGCAAGCGCGAGGCGGAAGAAGAGACCGTCAACGTGCGCCGCCTGGGCTCACGCGACCAGCAGTCGCTGACGCTGGCCGAGGCGGTGACCGCGCTAGCGGACGAGGCGACGCCTCCCGACCTGAAACGCAAGAAGCTCGCCTGACTCAATAGCTTCCAGCGAACGGCGGTGGGGATCCACCGCCGTTTTCACATCGGCGTCACGCAAGACGATTAAATGACAGGCCTATGATGAAGTTCAGATCGCGCGAAAGACCCTTTCCGGAACTGTCTTACGCCAATGCCGGACAGCCGGTTTTCACGCGCTGGTTCATCCGCTCGGTCGAAGGCCTGTCGGGGCGCGATCGTTTCGCAGCACTCTACGATCTTTGGCGCCGCAACATCGTGCCGACCGGAGACCGCGTCTTCGGCCGAATGCTCGACCTGATCGACGTGGGCATGCGCTGCGCCGACCAATGGCCACCGGTCGACCTTCCCGATGCTCCATTGGTTATCGTCGCCAACCACCCCTACGGCATCGGCGACGGCATTGCTGTCCTGTCGCTGGCCGAGAAGCTCGGACGGCCATTTCGCGTCATGATCCACAAGGATCTGTTGCGGATCCGCGAAATGGAGCCTTATTCGCTCCCCGTCGATTTTTCGGAGACCAAGGAGGCGGTGAAAGCCAACATGGCCGTGCGCCACGAAGCGATGCGGCTCCTGAAGGAAGGGGTGACCATCGTCATCTTCCCGGCTGGCGGCGTCGCGACTGCTCCCAAAGGATTTGGCCGCGCTCAGGACCTGCCGTGGAAGATGTTTCCGGCACGGCTCGTGCAAGAAGCCAAGGCGGCGGTCATTCCGATGCATTTTTCCGGGCAGAACGGGCGGCTTTTTCATCTCGTCAGCCGGCCGATGAACCTGGCCGAGCGCGAGGGGCGGTTGGCGCGTCTCGTCGGAAAGGCTTCTCTGACGCTCAGGATATCGCTGCTGATCCGCGAATTCGCGCGCCTGTCGGGTCGCGCGATCGAGGTTCGTATCGGCAAGACGTTGCCGCCCGAGGAATTCGAGCCGCTGCGCGATCGCAAGATCCTGCTGGCCAGGCTCCATCGCGCGGTCTTCGATCTGGCACCTTCGCAGCCGGAGCGACGCGCCAAGTTCCTGCCGCGCCGGTTCCGTCGCGCGGCAGCCTGAGGTCACGCTGAAATCACGATTGCCGGGATCAGTCGGCGCCTTCGGCAGGGTCGACGGCCGACGCCTCCGACGCCACGACCTCGACTTCGCCGTTCTTGCCGGCGTCGACGGTGAGGTCTTTCTGGTAGATGCGGTCGCGGTTCTTGGCGATGATGGTGTAGTTGCCTTCGGCCAGCACCATGGGTGCGAAGGCGCCGACGGCTTCCTTGATCGAATCGCCCGATTCGTTGAGCACCGACCATGACGTGTCGGCCAGCGCCTCGCCGCCGGGCTCACGCACCAGCTTCAAGGTGATCTCGGCCGCCCGGTGTTCGACCGTGGCTTCCGTCAGCTTGCCCGCCTCGACCCGGATGTCGGAGCGGATGACGGCATTGATCGAACCATAGTTGGAAACGACGTGGTAGACGCCGGCATTGAGCCGCACCACCGAATTCGGCTGCACGTTGCGGATGATCAGCGCCTTCTCGTCGTCCTTGCCCGAGCGGCTCTCATAGATCGAGAAGCGCAGCTTGTCGGAAGGGATACGGATGCCGCCGGCAAGCGTGGCATCGAGTTTGAGCCCGCCGGCATCGAGCACGAGGTTTTCGCGTTTGGGTTCGCGCCCGACCGTGATGCGCTTGGTGGCGCCGGCGCGGCCGTAGGAAGCGTGCACCAGATAGCTGCCGGGTTCCAGTTGGAAGGCCGCCGTCCCACCACGCGCAGAGGCGACCAGCGGCAGCTTGCCGTCAGTGCCGGGCTCGGGCTTGAAGACGCGCCAGACCAGGCCGCGCGTGATGTCTTCGCCCTTGTCGGTCAGTTGCGCGCTGAGCTGGATATCGCCTTCGCCGCGCGCAAGTTGGCCCTCGCCACGCGGTGCCGCATAGGTCGACATGCCGGGCAATTTGAGCTTGTCGAGCGCGTCGGCGTCCTTGGCATGGGCGGTCGCCGCCAGCGCCACGCAAAGCGTGGCCCCCAGCGCGGTCGGCAAAAGACGACGAAGCCCGAAGAACATGCCTTGCGTTGAAGCCCAAGGCGGTGGCAATTTCAAGGCTGAAGAGTCTCCGGTCGACCGGATATCGCTCTTTTGCGGCGCCGCCGGCGCCGTCGCCAAAGCTGCCGATATGCCGATCGCGCGCTTCAGCCCACAACCGAATCCAGGAGCACAGCGCCCGTGAAGCAGCCGATCCTCGACTACCTGTTGACCAGAAACTCCGCTCCCATCCCTGAACTGAAGGCGCCGGCGCCCTCGGATGCCGAAATCGCCACCATCATCGCCGCCGCCTCTCGCGTCCCGGACCATGGCAAACTGGAGCCGTGGCGCTTCATCCTCTATCGCGGTGAAACCAGGGTCGAGGTTGGCAAGCAGCTTGCCGCGCTGGCGGAAAGCCGGGAAGGGCCATTGAGCGATGTGCGGCGCGATCAGGAGCTCGCGCGGTTCTCGCGCGCGCCGCTGGTGATCGGCATCGTCTCCGTGCCCAAGGCGCACCCCAAGATCCCGGAATGGGAAAAATTCCTGTCCGGCGGCATGGCCGCGATGAACCTGATGATGGCCGCCAATGCGCTCGGCTACGGCACCAACATGATCAGCAACTGGTATTCCGATGTCCCCGAGGGCCGGGCGCTGCTCGGTCTGGCGCCCGACGAGCGGGTCATCGGCTTCGTGCATATCGGTACCTTCGCCGGCACCGCGCCGGAGCGCCCGCGACCCGATCCGGCCAAGCTCTATGCGGATTACGCCGGTCCGTGGAAGCCGACCGCCGGCTGATGCCGGGGAGGGGCGTCGCTAGACCGCGACGCCAGCGGCTTTGGCCCGCGCCAGCAGGCGTTCGGCCAGCCGCAGATGCGGCCGGTCGTACATCTTGCCGTCGATGCCGACCACGCCTGGATCGCCGGCCGCGGCAAAGGCGGCGATGATCGCCGCGGACCGTTCGACCGCCTCGCGCGACGGGGTGAAGGCCTTGTTGATGACCGGCACCTGGGCGGGATGGATGGCCATCTTGGCTGTGAAGCCGTCACGTTCGGCTTCCACGCATTCGGCCTCGAACGCGGCCATGTCGCTGAAATTGGGAAACACCGTGTCCACGGCGGCCACTTCGGCTGAGGATGCCGCCAAAAGCGTCAGCGCGCGCGCCAGCCGGAAGACATCGGTGTAGTGGCCGTTGCCGTCGCGCGCCTGGCGGGCGCCGATCGCCGCCGAAAGGTCTTCCGCGCCCCAGGTCAGCCCGGACAGCCGGCTGCCGGTGCCGGCATAGGTCGACGCGGCAAGCACGCCCGCGGCCGTCTCGGTGATGATTGGCAGGATGCGGATGGCCCCGTCGGGCAGGCCGAAGCGCGCTTCATGGACGCGCAGCTTGGCCGACAAGTGCTGGACATCCTGCCCGCTATTCGATTTCGGCAACATAATGCCGTCGGGCTGCGCGCCGACCAGCGCCGCCAGGTCGTCGTCGATCAGTCCCGACGTCAGATCGTTGACCCGTACATAGATGGCCGCTTTCGTAGCAGCGCGATGCTCGGCGATGAAGCTTGAGGCTACCGCGCGCGCCGCGGCCTTGTTCTGCGGCGCCACCGAATCCTCGAGATCGACGATGACGACGTCCGCTTGAGATGCGAATCCCTTCTCCAGCTTGCGCTCGGAATCGCCTGGAACGAACAGCAGGGAGCGCATTCAGGCCGGCCTTTTCAGCATCATCGCCTGCCGGATGCATTTGGCGACCAGCACATTGCTCTGGTTGTAGGCGCGGTGCTCGAACTCGACGATGCCGCGATCGGGCTTCGATTTCGATTCGCGAACCGAGACCACCGTCGTTTCGACGCGGATCGTGTCGCCGTGAAAGACGGGATGCGGAAAGATGGTTTCCTTCATGCCGAGATTGGCCACCGTGGTGCCGACGGTAAGGTCGTTGACGGCAATCCCGATCATCAGGCCGAGCGTGAACAGCGAGTTGACCAGCGGCCGGCCCCATTCGGTCTTGGACGCGAAGTCGAAGTCGATGTGCAACGGCTGCGGATTGAGCGTCATCACCGAAAACAGCATGTTGTCGCTTTCGGTCACGGTCTTGCGCAGCGTGTGCTGGAAAACCCGGTCGACGGTGAATTCCTCCAGATAGAGCCCGGCCATGTCGATCCTCCGTTTCCTGCTTGATAGGCTTAGCCAACAGCCCCCGCAAGCTGGTTAAGAATTATGGTGAACGCTTCGTAAACCATTTCTGCCTAACGTCTTTTCAGGGTTGCCGGATGGGGTCCGGTGCGAGTGCAAGTGGGTGGATATGGTTGTTTCTCATTTCCTCAAATGGGTTGCCACGGCGAAGGTCTCCGAGCGCGCCGCGGCCGCGAGTGCGCTGGCCCGTGCCTATGTCAACCGCGACCTGCCGTTCGAGGATCGTTGCGCCGCCGAGGCGGCACTGACATTCCTGCTCGACGATGCCTCGTCCAAGGTGCGGGCCGCGATGGCCGAGGCGCTGTCGATGAGCCATCATGCGCCGATCCAGATCATCGCGGCACTGGCCTCCGACCAGCCCGAAGTGGCCGCGGTGGTTCTGGCCCGCTCGCCATTGCTGACCGACGCCGACCTGATCGATCGTGTCGCCGCCGGCCAGAAGGCGACGCAGAAGCTCATTGCCGACCGGCCCTCCGTCTCCATGACCGTTGCTGCCGCGATCGCCGAGATCGGCGAAGCCGAGGCGTGCTTGACGCTTCTTGCGAACCACGGCGCCGTTATCGCCTCGATGAGCTACAGGCGCATCGCCGAGCGGCACGGCCATCTGCCGGCGCTTCGCGAGGCGCTGATCGCCCACGAGACCTTGCCCGCGGACTGCCGCCACATGCTGCTCGTCAAGCTGGGCGAGGCGCTCCGGKGGGCTCCGCTGGTGCTTGCCTTGATGGGAACGGCGCGGGCCGAACGCGTCATGCGCGATGCCTGCATCAAGGCCTCCGTCACCCTTATTGACGGCACCCAGGCAGTCGAACACCGCGCATTGGTCGAGCATCTGCGGCTGCGAGGCGATTTGACGGCCTCATTCATCATTCGCACCGTCGCTCACGGCAAGGTCGACTTCTTCGGCGCCGCGCTGGTGGCGCTCACCGGACAATCGGAGCAGCGGGTGAGCGCGCTTCTGGCCGGCGGCAACGACGTTGCGCTGCTAGCGCTGTTTGCGTCCGCCGGTCTTTCCAAGGCAACGCATGGCATCATCCTGCAGGCACTCAAGATCTGGCGCGAGGTTGCCAATGGCAAGCGCGTCGCCGGCGTACAGGAAGTCAGCTGGCTGATGCTGAAGGAGTTGGGTGGGCAGGGCGCCGAGGGCGACTTGGCCGCGCTGGTGAAGTCGATCCACCTCGATGCGCTGCGTCAGAACGCGCGCGGTCATGCATTGGCCATCGCCGCCGCCTAATCTTGGCTGACAGGCATCGGCTATGGATGACGCGGGACCATGCATCGACCGAATTGGATTTTTGTCACTGCAACGCTGATCCTGTGCTCTGGAACGGCAAGCTCGGCGGAAGAACTGTCCGGAGCCGCTCAGGCATTCAAGCCGCTTCCCTCCGACGCCATGGCAGACTACCAGCTTGGCGGAGCCTATGACCCTCCCGCCGGGACAAATGTCGTCGTGCGCGACAGCACCGCTACGCCGGCCCGAGGTCTGTACAACATATGCTATGTCAATGGTTTCCAGACACAGCCCGGTGTCGCGTGGCCGCTCGACCTTCTGGTCAAGAACAGCAAGGGTAAACCGCTTGTCGATCCGGAATGGCCGGATGAACATCTTCTCGACATCTCTTCGGAGAAGCGCCGAGCCGCTATCCTGGAGCGCCTTGCCGTCACCATTTCCGGTTGCGCGCGCGCAGGGTTCAATGCCGTCGAGTTCGACAATCTGGATTCCTTCACAAGGTCGAACGGTGCGCTCAAACACGAAGATGCGGTCGCATTCGCAACATTGCTGGTGAGTGCCGCTCATGGGCACGGACTGGCGGCTGGACAAAAGAATGCACCACAGCTTTCCGACCGGGAGCGGAAGCAGATAGGGTTCGATTTCTCGGTTTCCGAGGAATGCCACCGCTACGACGAATGCGCCGGGTACACACGATATTACGGCGAGCAGGTCATCAACATTGAATATGTCGATGATCTTCGCGGGCGTTTTGCCGACATCTGCGCGGCCCCGACCACGCCACGCGATACCGTTCTTCGCGATCGCGAACTCAAACCCGCACAGCGCAAGGGTTACCGTTACGATCACTGCGTCAAGCATCGGCCTGCCCGGCAATAGCCGGTGCTGGAAATCGCTCCGGCCTGGTAACACGCTCGCTAGAACGTGGCTCGTGCGGAACAGGTCCTGATCCTAGTCCTTGCGGAAGAAGTCGGGATAATCCTCGACGGCCGCCGCGATCACCCGCAGCGATGCCGCAATCCGCAGCGCCTCCGCGCCGCCGGCGGCTGCGATATCGGCGGCATCCTTGCGCATCGCGGCTATGCCGGTCTTCCAGGATTCGCGTGGCGCGCGCACCAGAAGGTCGCGCGCCAACTGTCGCAGCGACTCGGCGATGGAAACCGTCAGCGCCGGTGGAAGCGTGCCGGCCGCCTGTTCTGCGCGCAGGCGCAGCACTTCCAGCCCGACCGTCACCGAGGCGATGCTGCCTTCGAACAGCCCTTCATATTTGCGGCCTGCCTGCTGCGCCAACGGCATCAGCTGGTTGACGCGGTCATAAGCAAGGCTTTCGAAAGCCGAGCGGCGCGGAACGCGCTCATGCAGGCAGAGACGCACCAGATCCTCGCGCATGGCACCAGCGATGCGATTGACGGTGACCCTGGGGTCGACCGGCAGCACGACCAGAAAGACGCCGATGGCGATCAGCATGCCGACCAGCGCCGCGACCGGACCGATGAAGAAGCCGGCCGGATCATAGGCCATGCCCTGATGCGGGCTGAGAAAGGCGAGGAAGTTGATCGCGAAGGCCGTGGCGACGCCGACAAGGCGCGGATTGGCCATGGCTAGGGCGGCAGGAACCAGAACCGGTACGACGAACAGCGCGAACCAGCCGAAACCGGGCAGAAGCGGCAAGGCAAGCTGGCCGATGAGGAAGGCGAAGGGCAAGGCGAGCAGCGAGCCCTTGAAGAAACCCCAGGCGACCTGCGCGGGGGCGGGCCGGGACGCGAACAGGCTGGAGACGACGGCGACGAGGATGACCGTGCCCGCCGCCTCCGACCATCGCGTCGCCAGCCAAAAGGCGGCGACGAGCATAGTGGCGACCGTTGCGCGGATGGCGTTGCGCCAGGCTGCGTGGTGGTCGCGATGCACCACCAGCGCCGGCTGTCGGCGCTCGCGCATCGCCCTTTCGGTTTTCGGACGGCGCAGTGCGTCCAGTCCGCGCAGTGTCTCCCGCAACGACTGCGCGAATTCACCGGCGACGGTCAGGCGCGTGACGGTGCCGACCGGGTCCTCGCCTTCGCCGGCGAGACCGTCGGGAATGCGACGCGCTTCGCTGGCGATCGCATCGAGCCTTTCGATCCAGGGCTTCGTATCGCCAAGCGCATGCGGCGTGCTGGACAGTTCGGAAACCAGTGCCTTCAGCTGGCTGCGCACGGGCAGAAGGGCGGCATTTTGCGGCGCGGCGTGGCTGTGCAGCATGCGCGCGGCCGACAGCGCCGACAGAAGATGGCCAATGGTGCGGCGCACCGGATGAGCGCGCGTGGCGAGGCTCGGCGCTTCCAGCCGCGCATAGGCCCGCATCTCTCCCAATGTCTGGGTGTCGGCGATCAGCTTGCGGTAGGTGGCGTCGAGTTTGGCCGGATCGGCGCCGGAAAAGGCGCCCTCGGTATAGGCCGCGAGATCAAGGATGCTGCGCTGTAGCCGGGCGTTGATCGCGGAGCCGGCGAGCTTGGGCAGGATGAGCCGGCTTGTTATGGCGGCGCAGACGATGCCTAGCACGATTTCGATGCAGCGAGCGGAGGCGAGTTCGGTGACGAGATGCGGCTGGCCGAAGGCAGGCAGGCCGATGATCATCGCCGTATAGCCGGCAAGTGCGGCTCCATAGGCCTCAGGATTGCGCAGCAGCGACGAGACGAGCGTGCAGAGCCCGATCCACAGCGACAGCACGGCCACGAACAGCCAGGGACTGCCGCCGAACAGCCAGGTGACGCCGATGGCGGCAGCCGCGCCGACGATCGTGCCGACCAGCCGGTAGAACCCTTTTGCCAGCACCATGCCGGCAACGGGCTGGGCGACGATGAACACCGTCATCATCGCCCATTGCGGATGTTCGAGCTTGAGTGCGTAGGCGGCGAACAGTGCGATCAGTGCGGCCGTTGTCGTCCGCAGCGCGAAGATCCAGTCGGAACGGGTCGGCTGAAGCGATCCGGCGAAGGTCGCATCGACCCGTTCCTTAAGCGTCGCCCAATTCACGGCTTCATCTCCGGGCCAGGGCGAAAACCTCAGATGTCCAGCGCATCCGCCGCGGCGAACTCCGCCCGCTCCTGGATGAAGCGGAAGCGTGCCTCGGGTTTGGTGCCCATCAGCGCGTCAACCGCATCCTTGGTCGCCGTTTCCTCGTCCAGCACGTCGACCCGGAGCAGCGTGCGCTTCCTCGGGTCCATGGTCGTTTCCTTGAGCTGGCTGGCCATCATCTCGCCAAGGCCCTTGAAGCGGCCGATCTCGACCTTGCCGCGGCCGGTGAACTCGGTGCGCAGCAATTCGTCCTTATGGGCGTCGTCGCGGGCATAAGCGATCTTGCCGCCCTGGCGGATCGAGTAGAGCGGCGGCACCGCCATGAAGAGATGACCGCCACGGATCAGCTGCGGCATCTCCTGGTAGAAGAAGGTGATGAGCAGCGAGGCGATATGGGCGCCGTCGACGTCGGCGTCGGTCATGATGACGACGCGGTCGTAGCGCAGGTCCTCGTCGCGGTATTTGGAGCGGGTTCCGCAGCCGAGTGCCTGGACCAGATCGGAAATCTGCTGGTTGGCGGCCATTTTGTCATTGCCGGCGCTGGCGACGTTGAGGATCTTGCCGCGCAGCGGCAGCACCGCCTGCATCGCGCGATCCCGCGCCTGCTTGGCTGAGCCGCCGGCCGAATCGCCCTCGACGATGAACAGTTCCGCGCCCGCGGCTGCGTTCTGCGTGCAGTCGGCCAGCTTGCCGGGCAGCCGCAGTTTGCGCACCGCGCTCTTGCGCGAAACTTCCTTTTCCTGACGCCGCCGCACGCGCTCGTCGGCGCGGGCGATCACCCAGTCGAGCAGCTTGGAGGCTTCCTGCGGATTGTCGGCCAGCCAGTGGTCGAACGGATCGCGGAGCGCCGATTCCACGATACGTATCGCTTCGACCGTCGCCAGCTTGTCCTTGGTCTGGCCAACGAATTCGGGCTCGCGGATGAAGACCGAGAGCATGCCGGCGGCCGAGATCATCACGTCTTCGCTGGTGACGATCGAGGCGCGCTTGTTGCCGACGAGATCGGCATAGGCGCGCAGGCCGCGCGTCAGCACGTTGCGGAAGCCCATCTCATGAGTGCCGCCATCGCCGGTCGGGATGGTGTTGCAGTAGGAGTTGACGAAGCCGTCGCCGCCAAACCAGGTGACCGCCCATTCGACCGAGCCGTGGCCGCTTTGCTTGTCGCTCTTCCCGGCAAAGATTTCGCGGGTGACCTGCATCTCGTCGCCGAGCGAGGCTTTCAGATAATCGCCGAGACCGCCGGGGAAATGGAATTCGGCCTTGGCCGGCGTCGGGTCCTTGTCCTTGATCAGGGCGGGGTCGCACGACCAGCGGATGTTGACGCCGCCGAACAGATAGGCCTTCGAGCGGGCCATGCGATAGATGCGCGCTGGTTCGAAATGCGCGCCCTTGCCGAAGATGTCGGGATCGGGATGGAAGCGTGTCCTGGTGCCGCGCCGGTTCTGCACGTCGCCCAGGAACTCCAGGCCGCCTTGCGGTATGCCGCGCGAAAAACGCTGCCGGTAGAGCTTGCGACCGCGCGCCACCTCGACCTCGCAAACGTCCGACAGTGCGTTGACGACCGACACGCCGACGCCGTGCAGACCGCCCGAGGTTTCGTAGACTTTCGAGTCGAACTTACCGCCGGCGTGCAGCGTCGTCATGATCACTTCGAGCGCCGACTTGTCCTTGAACTTCGGATGCGGGTCGACCGGGATGCCGCGACCGTTGTCGGTGACGGTGAGGAAACCTTCGGCATCCAGTTCCACCTCGATGAAGGTGGCGTGGCCTGCCACCGCTTCGTCCATCGAGTTGTCGATGACTTCGGCGAAGAGGTGGTGCAGCGCCTTCTCGTCGGTGCCGCCGATATACATGCCGGGCCGGCGGCGCACCGGCTCAAGGCCTTCCAGCACCTCGATGTCGGCGGCGCTATAGCCCTCGCTGCCATCCTTGGTTGCTGGCTGGGCGCGCTTGGCTGCCTGCACGAGCGGATCGGCCGGTCGCGATGTCGCGCGCGGCTGCTGCTGGGGCTGCTTGTCCGGATTGCCGAATAGGTCGTTCATTTCGTCCATGGAAGGCCGGGAATATTGGAAAACGAATCAGGAAACAATATTGGCACGCTTTGCCGGCCGGATCACGGCGGTTCGTGTTCCGTTCATGGCGGCCGACCGTCTACCCTGAACAGAGAGGTCTCGTAAACCATCTCGTAAGTTTCTCGTGTCGGTTCATGCTAGCTTGGCCCAAGATCGGCGATCATAGGGTATGACGCCGACGGCGTTGAATATCGGGGAAGCGGGGCCATGCTGGACTTTCAGTCCTTGCTGCTTGCGGCAGCATTGTCGGGAGCATGTCTCAGCGTAACCATGCTGGTCATCTGGACAGCAACGCGCCAGAGCCGGTATTTCCTGACGGCCTCGATGGGATTGGCACTGCTTGCCATGCATGTGGTGGCGTTCTGGCGCTACGGCATTGAGCCGAGGCCCTGGCTCGGTGCGTTGACGCTTGCGCTCCTTCCGACCGGCTTCTCGCTCATCCTGATCGCCGCGGCGCAGTTCTACGGACGTTCGGAGGTCACACGCCAGGCCCCGCTGGCGGTCGGGCTGTCGATCCTCTCTACCACTTTCTTGATGGTCGTCGGGCTGGATGGCGCCGCCTTCATGGCGGAATATCTGTGGTCGACCATCCTGCTTGTGTGGATCGGCTGGATCTTCTGGCAGAACCGCGCCGAGTTCCCGGCGCTGATCGTGCTGATGTCGACGCTGTTCGGCATTTGCTCCGTCTCGTTCGCCTTGTGCGGCATCGTGTTGCTCGTCGACGGCCGCTGGGTGCTCGGCGGAGCGCCCGACAATTGGGCGGAGCGCATCAACATCATCATTTCCGTGGCGTGCCTGACAGCCCTCGGCGCGCTGCCGATGACCATGCACAATCTGCGTGCCGCGGCCCGCCACCGCTCGGAAGCCTTGACCGACGCTTTGACCGGATTGCGGAACCGTCGCGCCCTGGTCGAGGACTATCCGAAAAAGGCCTTCGGCGAGCAGATGGCCGTCGTCATGTTCGATCTCGACCATTTCAAGAACACCAACGATGTCCATGGGCATTCGACGGGCGACGATGTGTTGCGGCGCTTCGCTGAAGTGATGAGCGGGAGCCTGCGCGCCGGCGACAGCGCGTTCCGGCTGGGCGGCGAGGAGTTCGCGCTGGTGATCGCTCGTGTCGAGGGCAATTACGTCGAAGCGACGGCGCGCCGCATCCTTGTGGATTTCGCCGCGGAGGAAATCGTTACCCCCGCAGGGCCGTTGCGCTGCACCGTCAGCGCCGGCGTCGCCTTTGGCAAACCGGGCGGCGTGACGCTCAGTGACATGCTGACAAGGGCCGACCGCGCGCTCTATGAGGCAAAGCGCGCGGGCCGCAACCGCGTCGCTGTCGACGGGTGGATCGCCGGGCCGGTTCATCGCCCCGCCCGGCGTGCCTGAACGGCGCCTTATTCGGCGGCGCCGAGATATTCCGACACCGGCGGGCAGGAACAGACCAGGTTACGGTCGCCGGCGACGTTGTCGATGCGCGACACCGGCGGCCAGTATTTGGCGGCGGTGTCGGGGTCCGAAGCCGGATAGGCGGCTTCCATCCGCGAATAGGGATGGGTCCAGTCGCCTGCCAGCGTTTCGGTCGCGGTGTGCGGGGCGTTGACCAGCGGATTGTCGTCCTTCGGCCATTCGCCCTTGGCGACCTTTGCCGCTTCGTTGGCGATCGAGATCATCGCTTCGCAGAAACGGTCGAGTTCGGGCTTGGGTTCGGACTCGGTCGGCTCCACCATCAGCGTTCCAGCCACTGGCCACGACATGGTCGGTGCGTGGAAGCCGTAGTCGATCAGCCGCTTGGCGACGTCGTCGACGGTGATGCCGGCATTGTCCTTCAACACGCGGGTGTCGAGGATGCACTCATGCGCGACCCGCCCGTTGGCGCCCTTGTAGAGCACCGGATAGTGCGCCTCCAGCTTTCTCGCGATGTAGTTGGCCGACAGGATGGCCGCCTCGGTCGCCTGCTTGAGACCCTGCGCGCCCATCATGCGGATATACATCCAGGTGATCGGCAGGATCGACGCGCTGCCGTAAGGCGCCGCCGAAACCGGGTGGTCCGTACCGTGATCGATGTGACCGGGCAGGAACGGCGCCAGATGCGACTTGACGCCGATCGGGCCAACGCCCGGACCGCCGCCGCCATGCGGGATGCAGAAGGTCTTGTGCAGGTTCATATGGCAGACGTCGCCGCCGATGTCGCCCGGGCGGGCGAGGCCGACCAGGGCGTTGAGGTTGGCCCCATCAAGGTAGACCTGCCCGCCATTGTCATGGATGAGCTGGCAGAGTTCCTTCACACCCTCCTCGAACACACCGTGCGTCGAGGGATAGGTGATCATCAGCGCCGCCAGATTGGTGGCGTGGGCGGCAACCTTCGCCCGCATGTCCTCCATGTCGATATCGCCGCTCTCGGTGCAGCGCACCACCACCACTTCCATTCCGGCCATCGCGGCACTTGCCGGATTGGTGCCATGCGCGGAGGAGGGGATGAGGCAGATGTTACGATGCGTATCGCCACGCGACAGATGATAGTGGCGGATTGCCAGGAGACCGGCATATTCGCCCTGGCTGCCGGCGTTGGGCTGCAGCGACACCGCCTGGAAGCCGGTGATCTCCGCCAGCCAACGCTCGAGGTCGTCCGTCATTGCCTTGTAGCCCTTCGAATGGGCCTTCGGCGCGAAGGGATGCATGTTGGCGACACTCGGCCAGCTGACCGGGATCATCTCGGCCGCTGCGTTGAGCTTCATGGTGCAGGAGCCGAGCGGGATCATGGTGCGGTCGAGCGCCAGGTCCTTGTCCGCCAGCTTGCGCAGGAAGCGCATCATGTCGGTCTCGGAGCGGTTCTGGTGGAAGACCGGTTGCGACAGGAAGCCCTTTATCGCACGCGGCTTGCCGGGCAACCGGCGATCCGCCTTCTCGGGAACGGTCGCGCCGAACAGCGCGGCCACGGCCTGCAGATCGGCCTCGGTCGAGGTCTCGTCGAAGCAGATGCCGACGAGATCGTCGTTGACCATGCGCAGCAGGCGTCCGTCCGTCTGGGCCTCCTTGGCCTTCGCCTTGGCCTGTCCCTTCACCTCGACCGTCACTGTGTCGAAGCGGTTTTCGCCCAGAACTGTGTGCCCCTTGGCTTTCAAGGCAGCGGCCAGCCGGGCAGTCAGGCCGTGGACATGGTCGGCGATCGCCTGCAGTCCTTCCGGGCCGTGCCAGATGGCATAGGCGGTCGCCATATTGGCGAGCAGCGCCTGCGCCGTGCAGATGTTGGAGGTCGCCTTGTCGCGGCGGATGTGCTGCTCGCGCGTCTGCAAGGCGAGGCGGAAGCCGGGCCGGCCCTTGGAGTCGACCGACTGGCCGACCAGACGACCGGGCATCAGGCGCGTCAGCTTGTCGGAGACCGCGCAATATGCGGCGTGCGGGCCGCCAAAGCCGATCGGCACGCCAAAGCGCTGCATGGAGCCGACCGCGATGTCGGCGCCAAGGGTCGCCGGGGTCTCGCTGACAACAAGTGCCAGCGGATCGGCGACGAAGATGACGACCGCGCCGGCGGCCTTGGCTTCGGCGATCTTGGCCGAATGGTCGCCATAGACACCATAGGTGTCCGGCCAGGCAACCACGAGAGCGGCGGTGTCTTCATCGATCGTGTCGCCGTCGACCTCGATGCCGAGCGGTTCGGCGCGGGTAACGACGACGTCGCGGGTCTGCGGATGCAGCTTGTTGGCGAAAGCGACCTTGTTGCGCTTGTCGCGGTGATGGCGGAAGGCCATGCCGACGGCTTCGGCCAGCGCAGTGGCCTCGTCCAGCAGCGAGGCGGACGCCACCGGCAGGCCGGTGAGTTCCGTCACCAGCGTCTGGAAGTTGAACAGCATCTCCAGGCGACCCTGGCTGATCTCGGCCTGATAGGGCGTGTAAGCCGTGTACCAAGCCGGGTTCTCGAACAGGTTGCGCAGGATGACGGGCGGCGTGTGCGTGCCGTGGTAGCCGAGGCCGACGAAGCTTTTCAGCACGACGTTGGTCGACATTTTCGCGGCGAGCTCGGCCAGCGCTTCCGCTTCGGAAGCGGGTGCCGGCAGGTCGAGCGGACGGTTCAGCCGGATCGATTTCGGCACGGCCTGCGAGATCAGCGTTTCCACCGATGGCACGCCGATCGTCGCCAGCATGGTCCGGGTATCGGTCACGCTCGGCCCGATATGCCGGGTTGAGAAGGGGTAGGGTGATGCAGTCATGATATCGTGTCCTGCCTTAGCCGATATGGGCTTTGTAGCCGGCCTCGTCGAGGAGCCCGGCAAGCTGGCCTTCGTCGGCGAGCTTCATCTTCCAGAGCCAGCCGTCGCCGGTGGCGGCGGAATTGACCAGCGCGGGATCGCCGGACAGCGCGCCGTTCACTTCGGTGATTTCGCCATCGAGCGGCGCGTAGACGTCCGATGCCGCCTTGACCGACTCGACCACGACAGCGGTCTCGCCTTTGGTCAGCTTGCGGCCGATTTCCGGAAGGTCGACGAACACCAGGTCGCCAAGCTGTTCCTGTGCGTAGTCGGTAATGCCGACAGTCACGACGTTGCCGTCGACGCTCAGCCATTCATGGTCTTCGGTGAAATAGGTCTTGGCCATTTTCAAATCATCCTTTGCGGTAGCGATGAGGCGTGAAGGGAAGGGCGCTGACTTCGACCGGAATTTTGGTTCCGCGAACGTCGGCGAAGAGTTTGGTGCCGGCCTTGGCCAGCGGGGTGGAGACGTAGCCCATGGCGACCGGATGGCCGGCCGAGGGACCGAAGCCACCGGAAGTGACGGTGCCGGCCGGATTGCCGTCGGCGTCGAACAGGGCAGCGCCGCCGCGTACCGGCTGGCGGCCTTCGGGCTTCAGGCCAACGCGCTTCTGCGCCGGGCCGGTCGCCACGATGCCGCGCAGGGCTTCGGCGCCGATAAAGGTGCCGTCGGCGCGAATTTCCTTCGGCACCGCCCACATCAGGCCCGCGCTGGCGGGGTTGATATCCGGGCTGATGTCGTTGCCGTGCAGGCAAAGGCCGGCTTCGAGGCGCAGGCTGTCGCGGGCGGCAAGGCCGATCCACATGACCCGATCATCGTTGAGAAGCTTGGTGACAAGCTCGCGGGCACCGTGCTCGGGCAAGCCGATCTCGAAGCCGTCCTCGCCAGTGTAGCCGGAACGGCTGATGAAACCGCGAACCTGGCGTTGCTGGCCGGTCATGAAGGCGAGGGATTCAGTGCCTATTCCCGCCTTCGACAGCACTGCGGCTGCCTCGGGTCCCTGGATCGCGAGGAAGACAACGTCCCACGGCGTGATCTGGACATCGTGATTACTCGCGACGGCGCGCAAATGCGTCTCGTCGGTGGCGGCATTACCTGCATTGGCGACGACCATGAAACGATCGGCTGCGATGCGGGTGATAATCAGGTCATCGATGATGCCCGCATTTTCGTTCAGGAAAAACGTATATTTGGAATGCTCAATTTCCAGTTTGCCGGCGTCGATCGGGCAAGCCCGGTTGAGCACGGCTATGGCGCTTGGTCCCGCCACCTCAAGCAGCTTCATATGCGAGATGTCGAACAAGCCGACATGTTCGCGCGTGTGCAGATGTTCCTTCATGACGCCGGCCGGATAGGTCAGCGGCATGGACCAGCCGGCAAAGGCACCGAATTTGGCGCCCGCGGCTCTATGCAAATCCTCGAGTGGAAGGGTCTTGGTGGTATCGCCCGTCATATCTTCTCCAGAGCAGCACAATGACCGGCCGCAGGATGCGACCGCTCCGTGCCCCTCTGTCTGAAGCCTGAGAGACTCGCGCCCCGGAACTCTGTCGGAAGCGCTTACACCTTCGGCGCGAGGGCTTTGGCTGCCCCCGACTTTCCAGAGTGTCTTTCCTGTTTACGGTTCTTTTGCCTGAGAGATTTCGGGCGATTTCCCCTTCGGCGGCAGCGGATGCTGCTCTCTCCCGCAAACAGGTGAGGCCTCTTGCGAAGCCCCAGACGACTCATCCTTAGCCCTACCGCGACGGAATGTCACCTGTGTGCGACGTCTTTTGTCGAGGGAGACGAGCCTGCGAGCACGCTTCGCACCGGAAAGTGATTGCGGCGCACCGTCATCCACCTGGAACAAAAAACCGCCGAGACGGAACTGCGCCTCGGCGGCTGGGAGGAAAACATGACCGGGCGGCGGTTGCCGCCCGTGATCGTCAGGCGGCCAGCACGGCCTTCGGCTCGACCATCTCGTAGCCGAGCGCTTCGGCAACGGCGCGGTTGGTGATCTTGCCCCTGTGCACGTTGAGGCCGTTGCGCAGGTGATGGTCGTCGATGATGGCCTTGAGGCCCTTGTCGGCAAGCTGCAGGCCGTAATGCAGCGTGGCGTTGTTCAACGCATGCGCCGAGGTGACCGGGACGGCACCTGGCATGTTGGCGACGCAATAGTGGATAACGCCGTCAACCTCATAAGTCGGGTCTGCATGGGTGGTGGCATGCGAGGTCTCGAAGCAGCCGCCCTGGTCGATGGCGACGTCGACCAGCACCGAGCCCTTCTTCATGCCCGACAGCATTTCGCGCGTCACCAGCTTCGGAGCGGCGGCACCGGGGATCAGCACGGCGCCGACGACGATGTCGGCCGAGAAGCACTCTTCCTCCAGCGCCTCGACGGTGGAGTAGCGCGTGTGGACGCGGCCGCCGAAAATGTCGTCGAGCTGGCGCAGGCGCGGGATCGAACGGTCGATGATGGTGACGTCGGCGCCGAGGCCGGCCGCCATCTTGGCGGCATGCAGGCCGACGACGCCGCCGCCGAGAACGGTGACCTTGCCCGGCAGCACGCCCGGCACGCCGCCAAGCAGCACGCCGCGGCCGCCATTGGCCTTCTGCAGAGCGGTGGCGCCGGCCTGGATAGACAGGCGGCCGGCAACTTCCGACATCGGCGCCAGCAGCGGCAGGCCACCACGGTCGTCGGTCACCGTCTCATAGGCCACGGCCGTCACGCCGGAAGCCAGCAGGCCCTTGGTCTGTTCCGGATCGGGAGCGAGGTGGAGATAGGTGTAGAGGATCTGGCCTTCGCGCAGCTGCGCCCATTCGTTCGGCTGCGGTTCCTTGACCTTCACGATCATGTCCGACTTGGCGAACACGTCGCTGGCGGTCTTTGCAATGGTGGCGCCGGCGGCGCGGTAGGCATTGTCGTCGGCGCCAATACCGGCACCAGCGCCGGTCTCAACCAGCACTTCGTGGCCATGGGCGACATATTCGCGAACCGAGCCCGGCGTCAGTCCGACGCGATATTCGTGGTTCTTGATTTCCTTGGGGCAACCGACGCGCATTTCAGTGATCTCCTCTCGGCCTTTGCAGGCCTGTTCCCTGTAAGGGAAACAGTGAACCACCAATCGACACGCATGTGTTTGCGAATACGCTTGTCGGCAAACGTGATTATCGATAATCCTTGCGCAAATATAACACTTCTTCGCAGGAATCGCGAACAATGCCGCTCGACAAGATCGATATCGCCATACTCGACACTTTGCAGAAGGATGGCCGGATCCCCAATGCGGCCCTTGCGGAGCGGGTGGGCCTGTCTCAGTCGGCCTGCTCGCGCCGGCTCGACAATTTGGAAAAATCCGGTGCTATTCGTGGCTATCATGCGCGTCTTTCCAACGCAGCACTTGGCCACCAGATGACGGCGATCGTGCATATATCGCTGTCGGGGCAGTTCGAAAAGACGCTGTCGGATTTCGAAACGGCGATCAAGCGATGCCCGAACGTCTTGTCCTGCCACCTGATGTCGGGCKAATACGACTATATCCTGCGTATCGCCGCGCGCGATCTTGCTGACTATGAGCGCATCCACAAGGAATGGCTTTCGGCCATGCCGCATGTGACGAAGATCAACTCGTCCTTCGCCCTGCGCGAGATCGTCGACCGCACGGCGATGGGGCTGAAACCCGAGATGGCGTGACGTTACGCCAGTTGCTTGTGGGCATAGTCGCCGGGCTGCTTGAAATCGGCCTTGCGCGCCCGCATTTCTGTTGCATTGCGCAACAGGTGTTTCATGAACAGTGAATTGCATCATGTCGTCGTGGTCGGCGCCGGATTTGGCGGTCTTGAACTGGTGCGGGCCCTCGGCAAGGCGCCGGTGCGCGTCACGCTGATCGATCAGCGAAACCACCATCTTTTCCAGCCGCTGCTCTATCAGGTCGCTACCACCTCACTCGCGACCTCCGAGATCGCCTGGCCGATCCGCCACCTGGTGCGTCACGAGAAGGCGGTGACCACGCTGCTCGCCACCGTGACCGGCGTCGACAAGGCGAACAAATGTGTGGTGCTGGATGACGGCGATACCATCGCCTACGACACGCTGGTGCTGGCCACCGGCGCGCGCCATTCCTATTTCGGCCGCGACGAGTGGGAACAGTTCGCACCGGGATTGAAGACGCTGGAGGATGCGACGACGATCCGGCGCCATGTGCTGCGCGCCTTCGAACAGGCCGAGCGCGAGACCGATGCGGAAGCCCGCAATGCGTTGCTCACCTTCGTCATCATCGGCGGCGGGCCGACCGGCGTGGAACTCGCCGGCACCATCGCGGAACTGGCGCACGCCACGCTCCGCGCCGATTTTCGCAACATCGACACGCGCGACACCAAGGTCGTTCTCGTCGAGGCCGGTGACCGCATCCTGGCCGCGTTTCGGCCCGATCTCTCAGCCTACGCCAAACGGGCGCTGGAGCGCCTCGGCGTCACCGTCGAGCTTGGCCATGCCGTGTCGTCCTGCAACGCCGACGGCGTCGTCTTCGGTGGGCGACATCTGGCCGCGCGCAACATCATCTGGGCGGCCGGTGTAGCAGCTTCCCCGGCAGCGCAGTGGCTGGGGGCGGAAGCCGACCGGGCAGGCAGGGCGATCGTCGAGGATGATCTGACCGTGGCGGGCCATCCCGACATCTTCGTCATCGGCGACACGGCGCAGGTCAAGCGCGCCGACGGCCGTCCCGTGCCCGGCATCGCCCCGGCCGCCAAGCAGGCCGGTCGCCATGTCGCCGCCACGCTGAAGGCCCGTCTGGCGGGCAATGATGCAAAGCGGCCCTTCGTCTACAAGCACCAGGGCGATCTCGCCACGATCGGTAAACGAGCCGCCGTGATCGATTTCGGCCGGATTTCCTTCACCGGTTGGCCCGCCTGGTGGCTGTGGGGCATCGCCCACATCTTCTTCCTGATCGGCCTTCGCAACCGGCTCGCGGTCGCGATGAACTGGCTATGGATTTACGCAACCGGCCAGCGCAGCGCGCGGCTGATCACGCAGGGCCGGCAGCCTTCGTCTCCGTAACGACCATATCCATCGGGATATCATGCGGTTGCGGATAGATCGTGACGATGCGTTGCAACTCGTAGCCGACGCCGATGACCAGCGGCTTGCGGGGCAGTGAGGCCAGCGTGCGGTCGAAGAAACCGCCACCGTAGCCAAGCCGGTAGTTATCAGGATCGATGCCCACGATCGGCGAGATGACGACGTCGGGCAGCACGGGATCGCCTTCGGCCGGGATCGGGATGTTCCAGACGCCACGGTCCAGCCTGTCGCCGTGCCGGTAGGCGCGGAAGATCAGCGGCTGGCCTTTGTCGACGACGATGGGCAGCGCCGTTCGTCCGCCGCGCTCGTTGACCGTTTCCATCCAGCCGCGCAGATCAGGTTCGCCCCGGAAGGGCCAGTACAGGCTGACCATCTTGCCTGAAACATCACCGATAGCGGCATCGAGTCCTTCGGCGATGTTGGCGGCCATTGCCGTGCGCGCGTCCGCCGATGTGGCAAGTCGTGCCGCGATCAGCCGTTCGCGCTCGGCCTTGCGCCAGCGCCGAACATCGGCCCATTCCGAAAGCGGTGGCCGATAGGCCGGATCGAGTTCATGCATGAAACAGGGCGGCGAGGAATATTGCGCTGGCCCGGCCTCGTCATCGTTGCTCATCCCGATCTCCCTTGCGTGGATCGACACTGTACAGCCTACGCCAATTCATACGCCGAAGTTTATCGTATCACGACATATCGCTACTCGAAGAGGTCGCAATCGCCGATCTGGACCGGATGTTTTAAGCCGGTCGCGTGGATGTCACGTACCCCTGCTGGACTTGCATGGCTTTTGGCGCGAGATTTGATCGGGCGTCAGGGGCAGGAAACACGCAAGCGATGAGATCACCGACCATGCCCGAGTTGCTTCCACCGATTTCCCGCCGCGCCCTTTTGGCGGGCGTCGCCGCAACTGGAGTGCTGTCTGTGCTTCATCCCTTCTCGGCGCGTGCTGCCGCCAACCAGGCTCATCTCAGGATCATGGAGACCACGGACATCCATGTGAACGTGCTGCCTTACGATTACTACGCCGACAAGCCCAACGACACGATGGGGCTGGCACGCACGGCCTCGATCATCGACGCGGTGCGCAAGGAGGCGGTCAACTCGCTGCTCTTGGACAATGGCGACCTGCTGCAGGGCAGCCCGATGGGCGACTACGCGGCCTATGAGCGTGGCATGAAGGAGGGCGATGTTCATCCCATGATGAAGGGCATGAACCTGCTCGACTACGCTTGCTCGACGCTCGGCAATCACGAGTTCAACTACGGTCTGTCCTTCCTGGACAAGGTTCTGGCCGGCGCCAATTTTCCGTTCGTCTGCGCCAATCTCATCCGCGGCACCGAACTCGGCTCCAGCCCGCGTGCCGACAAGCTCTATCTCGAACCGTATGTCATCCTCGACCGCAAGATAAAGGACGGGTCCGGCGCGGAGCATCCAATCCGCATCGGCATCATCGGCTTCGTGCCACCGCAGATCATGGTCTGGGACGCCAAGAACCTCGAAGGCAATGTCAGAACACGCGACATCGTCGAGGCGGCCAAGGCCTGGGTGCCGCAGATGAAGGAGGAGGGGGCCGATATCGTCATCGCGCTCTCCCATTCCGGCATCGACATCAAGCAAGGCGACATGATGGAGAACGCCTCCTTCTTCGTCGCCGGGGTTGAGGGCATCGACGCCGTTTTCACCGGCCATCAGCACCTTGTCTTCCCGGGCAAGAAGGATTTCCAGAAACTCGCCGGCGTCGATGCCGACAAAGGCACCTTGCAGGGCAAGCCGGCGGTGATGGCCGGGTTCTGGGGCTCGCATATGGGCCTGGTCGACCTTTTGTTGGAGCGCGACGGCAATAAATGGCGTGTCGTGTCGGCAACCTCCGAGGCGCGGCCGATCTACGAACGCGTCGACAACAAGAACAAGGCGACCGTCGGCGACGATCAGCGCATCACCGAGGCGCTGAAGGCCGACCACGAGGCGACCCTTGCCTATGTCCGCCGCCCGGTCGGCAAGACCTCGGCGCCGCTCTATTCCTATTTTTCGCTGGTCGCCGATGACCCGTCGGTGCAGATCGTCAGCCAGGCGCAGAGCTGGTATCTGAAGGACATCCTCAAGAACACGAAATGGAAGGATGTGCCGCTGCTGTCGGCGGCGGCACCGTTCAAGGCGGGCGGCCGTGGCGGCGCCGACTACTATACCGACGTGCCGGCCGGCGATATCGCCATCAGGAATGTCGCCGACCTCTACCTCTATCCGAACACGGTGCGCGCGGTGGAGATCACAGGTGCCGAGGTGAAGGAATGGCTGGAAATGTCGGCCGGCATCTTCAAAGAGGTCGAACCGGGCAAGGCCGACCAGCCGCTGATCAACACCGATTTCCCGTCATACAATTTCGACGTCATCGACGGGGTGGCCTACAGGATTGATCTGTCCAAGCCGCCGAAATACGATGCCAAGGGCAATGTCATCAATGCCGGCTCCAGCCGCATCGTCGACTTGATGTTCGGAGGAAAGCCTATTGATCCGGCCGGGAAATTCGTGGTTGCCACCAACAACTATCGGGCGGGCGGCGGCGGCAATTTCCCCGGCATCAACGAAAGCAAGATCATCTACCAGGCGCCTGATACCAACCGCGACGTGATCGTGCGCTACATTGTGGCCGAGGGCACCATTAACCCGTCCGCCGACGGCAACTGGTCGTTTGCGCCGCTGCCGGGCACCAGCGTCATCTTCGAGACGGGGCAAAAGGCCAAGGACTTCATTGCCCAGGTGAAGACCCTGAAGATCTACTCGGCAGGTGACGGCGAAGGCGGCTTCGCCAGATACCGCATTCTGCTGTGAGGCCGGCTGTCCATCGGCCTTGAAGGGACGACCAGAGGCCGGATGGCCGCCGGTCAGGCCTTGTAGACGACCTGGCGCACGTCGATGTAGCTGGCGCGGAAACCCGCTTCGCAATAGTGGAGATAGAACTCCCAGAGCTTCTTGAAGCGGTCGTCGAAGCCCAGCGGCACGATCCGTTCCCATGAACCCCAGAAGCGCTGGCGCCATTCCGCCAGCGTGCGGGCATAGTCCTGCGCGAAGACGCGTTCGCGCAGATAAGCGAGACCGTGATCCGCACCCAGCGACTTCAGGATGGTCGGCGTCGGCAGCATGCCGCCGGGAAACACATAGCGCTGGATGAAGTCCGGCCGTTGCCGGTAGGTCGAATAAGCCGCTTCGTTGATGGTGATGATCTGGAACCCCGCCGTACCGCCGGGTTTCAGGCACTCCTTCACTTTGCCGAAGAAGGTCGCCCAGTATTTTTCGCCGACCGCCTCGAACATTTCGATCGAGGCGATGCGGTCATATTTGCCGGTCTCGTCGCGATAATCCTGCAGTTTGATATCGACCTTTTCGGCGAGGCCGGCTTTCTGGATGCGGGCCTTGGCGAAATCGTGCTGCTCGCGGCTGATCGTCAGGCCGGTGACCCGGCAGCCGATCTCGCGCGCCACGAATTCGGCGAAACCGCCCCAGCCGCAACCGATTTCGAGCACATGATCCTTGGCGCCGATACCGGTATCCTTGGCCAGCGCGCGGTACTTGGCGGCCTGCGCGCTCTCAAGATCGTTGGCGCCGGTGGAATAGAGCGCCGAGGAATAGGTCATGCTCGGGTCGAGCCATTTCTGGTAGAAGGCGTTGCCGAGATCGTAATGCGCCGAGATGTTGCGCTTGGAGCCGGTGCGTGTGTTCTCGTTCAACCAATGGCGAATGCGCTGCACGGTGTTGATGAACCAGCTGGCGCCGCCGGCGACTTTTTCGCCCGCCTCGGTGTTGACCACGAACAGTTCGAGGAAGGAGGTGACGTCCGGGCTTTCCCAGTCGCCATCCATGTAGGATTCGGCCACGCCGATGGTGCCGCCGGCGAAAGCGCGGCCGGGCAGGCGCCAGTTCTTCAGCACCAATTCCGCGTCCGGGCCGGGTGCCTTGCCGCCAACCAGCAACGCGCGGCCGTCCGGCAAGCGCACCTTGAGCGAACCGCGCGGCAAACTCATCGCGGCATTGAGCACCATGCGCGCCTTGGCCGGAAGTCCTCTGACGATATCGGCGAAATTGCGCTCGTCGAGGCGGATGGCTTCCGGCAACGCACCTCCGCTCTGTTCCTTTTGAACCATCTCATCCCCCTGGCTGTCTGCAAGCGGGCCTCTCTCCCGCTTCCGACCGGGTCCATCGGTCGTTCGGCCGCCTCTTTCATTGGGTGGCGCGGCGTATTCGCCTCGAAACGATTCGGCGGTCAGCGCAATCGCTCGCCCGCCTGCCAATGAATCCTCGGGTGATTTTCCATGCACCAGCCTTGGCTGGCAAGAGGCAAGCGATAAGCCAGACGCGACGAGCGATATGCCGGCGAAGCTTTTCGGCCAATGGAAGCTGCATGTTAGAACTGTGGTAATCCAAATATTTTAGCTTTGGCTCATGCGCCTCGTCATCGCCATAACCGCGATCGCGTTCTTCCTGATCTGGGACGGCCTCTACAATCAGGGCCGTTTCATCGATGCAGGGGTAAGAAGCGCGAAACACGCGGTCGCTTATGTGACCGGTTGAAGGGCAGCGCCCGCGCCGGTTCGCCGCGACAACCTGCCGGTTGACGCCAGTCGGCGGCTGGCCCAGAAGCTTGCTCCCAGGCATATAAGGGTATCGGCGCATCGCCGATATTTCCGCGTCGCGCCAAGGAGACTGGATTGATCCGGCACATCGTTTTCTTCAGCGCGCGGCCCGGCGAGGATGTCGAGAAGGTTCGCGACGGCCTGTTGGCGCTGAGTGGCATCCCGCATTCGAAACGGTTCGAGGTAGGGCTCAACACCAAGGTCGATCCGCTGTCGGACGAAATCGACATCGTCGTCTATGCCGAGTTCGAGGACAACGCCGCGCTTAGCGCCTTCAAGGCGCATCCGATCTACGCCGAAACGACGCGCACGGTGCGCCCGATGCGCGAATTGCGCTTCTCGGCCGATATCGTTTCGGCCGGATAATTTTCAGAACAGCTTAGAGACTCAGAGCACTTCAGAGCCTTTGCGGGGAGGAGTTGAGCCTCCGCGCCCGCCGACTGTTGACGCCGGCAGTCCGCCCCGGTGACGCATGAAATCGCCACACGCTCTGCGCTGGCGGACTACGCTACCATCTTTGGAAAAATGGCTCCCCGGGCCGGATTCGAACCAGCGACCAACCGGTTAACAGCCGGTTGCTCTACCACTGAGCTACCGGGGAACAGGGCTCTCGTGTGAACGGGGGAGGCTATAGCCGCCCTTTCCGGCTTTGCAAAGCGGCAATTCGCATTTTTTCGAAGGTTTTTGTGCGACGCTTTCTCGCAATCCCGGTCCTGCACCATCATATCAGGCGGCGACATCGGCAAAAGTGCTGCAAAACGGCCGCGAGAGGCCGGTCAGAGGAGCAAAAGTGGGTCAATCGCTGCAAAGCGTGAACGGTGCGGCCGGGACGCGCCGCAAGAAGCACAAGATATCCGCCTTCGGGCGCGAGTTCGCGCTGCCGCAATCGCGCGCGCTGCGCATCGCCATCGGTGTCGTCTTCATTGTGTTCGGCCTGTTGGGGTTCTTGCCGATTCTCGGCTTCTGGATGATCCCGGTCGGCTTGCTCGTGCTGTCTTACGAATTCGCGATGATTCGCCGCCACCGCCGCCGCTTCGTGATCTGGTGGGAACGCCGCCGTCGCCCGTCGTGAGGTAGAGAGAGAGAGCTCTCGCCAACGGGGAGAAGGCCCAAGGTTCAATGCGGGGTCGTTGGGTGGTTCGATGCGATTTCAGAGGAGCGTCTCGCTAATTCTCATTCAGAATGAAGCGAGGATATTATTCAGAATGGCCGTTCCACGCTTGACGCAAAATAACCCGCAACCTATTGAAGCGCCGTGGAACGCCGGGAGCGATGAGGCCTCGTGGCGGAGTGGTTACGCAGAGGACTGCAAATCCTTGCACCCCGGTTCGATTCCGGGCGAGGCCTCCAGCACCCGATAGCCGGCTGTTCGTGCCGGAGGGCGTTCCCGTTGACTGTAGGCGCTAAACTGGCGCCGGAAGCGGGACGGCTGGGACATGAGCGCTGATTTCTCCGAACGCCGCGTAAAGATGGTCGATGGCCAGATTCGCACCACCGACGTGACCAGCGCGCCGCTGCTCGAGGCTTTCCTCACCGTGCCGCGCGAGGCGTTCCTGCCCGCGAGCCAGAGCGATCTCGCTTATATTGATGGGGATATCCGCATCTCAGGCGTTTCCGGCGAGCCGCGCTACCTGATGGAAGCGTCGCCGCTGGCCAAGCTGCTGCAACTGGCCGAGATCGATGCCGGCGACACCGTGCTCGATATCGGCTGCGCCACCGGTTATTCCTCCGCCATCCTGTCGCGCGTCGCCAAATCCGTCATTGCCCTGGAAAGCGATTCGAGCCTTGCCGATGCGGCACGTTCGACGCTGGCATCGCTGGGCTACGACAATGTCACCGTCACCACGGGCGCAATGCGCGACGGTCATGCGCAGAAAGCGCCATACAATGTGATTCTTATCGGCGGCAGCGTCGACGACGTGCCCCAGGGGCTGCTCGACCAGCTTGCGGAAGGCGGGCGCCTTGTTGCCGTCCAGGGCCACGGCAATGCCGGCGTGGCGCGTCTGTTTTTGAAGACTACTGGAATTGCGACTGGGCGGCGTGCATTTAATGCGGCAATTAAGCCACTACCCGGATTCGAACGTGTGCAAGTTTTCGAATTCTAACGGTTTTGCTCTTGCGGCAGGCGTCCGGTCATGGTGGCTTGTGTTAACAGATCGTTGCCGCCAATCCTGATTTGGGGAGATGGATCAGTGGCATGGAACGTAGACACGCGATGACGGGTGCCGAATAAGGGGCAGGCGTCATGGCGTGGTTTCCGATGAAGAATGAGGATTTACCGTGCCGTCTGTAACCAAGAGTCTCCTCGCCGCATTGCTCGTCACCGCAACCGCGCTGACCCCCTTTCAGGCGTCCGCCGAGACGATCCTGGGAGCCTTGTCCAAGGCTTATCAGAACAACTCGACCCTGAACGCCGGCCGCGCCGGCACCCGCGCCACCGACGAAGGCGTGGCCATCGCCAAGTCCGGCTATCGCCCCACCATCAACGGTTCCGCGGGCATCAACTATTCGAACACGCGCGGCGGCACCCAGCCTGGGCGCCTGACCACCGGCAATTTCGGCGTGCAGATCAACCAGACCCTGTTTGACGGTTTCCAGACCAAGAACAACGTCGCTGCCGCCGAAGCACAGGTGCGTGCCTCCGTGGCTGGCCTCAGCAACACCGAGCAGGGCATCCTGTTCACCGCTGCCCAGGCCTATATGAACGTGATTCACGATCGGCAGGTCGCCAAGCTGACCGAGCAGAACCTGAAGGCCATCACCGAGCAGTTGCGTGCCGCCCGCTCTCGCTTCGAGGTCGGCGAGGGCACCCGGACGGATGTTGCCCAGGCCGATGCGTCGCGTGCCACCGCGCAGGCTCAGGTCAGCGCCGCCAAGGCGCAGGCGCTGGCCAGCGCCGGCATCTACCATCAGATCGTGGGCGAGGAGCCCGGCAAGCTCAAGGCGCCAGGCGCCCTGGCGAAGCTGCTGCCTTCCGGGCTCGAGTCGGCGATCGCCTCGGCGAACAACGAAAATCCGGCCATCATTGCCAATCAGCATCTGGTCGACGCCGCCGGCTTTTCGGTGAAATCCGCGCAAGGCCAGTTGCTGCCGCAGCTTTCCGCTTCCGCCGGCATCTCGCAGAATTACCGAAGCGCGTCTCCGAGTTTTGCCGGCGAGGATCCTGATTCGACCTCCGCCAGTGTCGGTGCGACGCTCACCATTCCGATCTACGAGGGCGGTCGCGTCGCCGCGACGGTGCGGCAGCAGAAGGAGAAGCTCGGCCAGGCCCGGATCGAGGTCGATGTCGCACGCGATCAGGTTCGCAACAATGTGGTTGCCGCCTGGACCTCTTACACGGCCGCCCGCCAGAACGTCGATGCGAATCGCCAGTCGGTCGCGGCAGCACAGCTGGCGCTCAACGGCGTCATCGAAGAGCGCAATGTCGGCCAGCAGACGACGCTGGACGTGTTGAATGCCCAGAACGCCGTCGTCAACGCGCAGATCAACCTCGCCGGCTCGGAGCGTGACGTGGTGATCGCCAGCTACGGCATCCTTCAGGCCATGGGCCGGCTGACGGTCGAACGCCTTGGTCTCCAGGTCACCAAGTACAAGCCTGAAGAGCATTACAAGGCTGTCAAGGACAAGTGGTACGGCTTGCGTACGCCGGACGGCCGCTGAGGCTTGGCTATCGAGCGATCTGCGTCGAGAGCGCGCTCATCTTCTAATCTGTTGAAATCGCACGAGTCCCCAGTTTGGGGATTCTCCGATGGCGGCCGGTCGGTTACGCTTACGTCATGATTCGAGTCCGGCGTCATCGCCGGATGGGAACGCACTCGGTCACAAGGGCGGCGGATGTGACAATGGCCACGGCAAGCAGCGCGCAGCGCGAACCTTCGATGGAAGAGATCCTGGCTTCCATCCGCAGGATCATCGAAGACAGCGATACCGGCCGCAAGCCGGCGCAGGATCTGTCGGAAATCCAGCTGGCGAGCGAAGCGGACGTCTCTCCGGTCGCTGTTGTCGAGACGACGTCGCCGGAAGTGGCCGCGTTCCGCTCCGAGTTGCGCGCCGAGCCGCAAGCCCCGAAGCCGATTATTACATTGGCCGATGTACAGGCGCAGCTGGTAACGGCCGTCGCTGAACCGGAACGTCCTGCCGCGCCGGTGATTACGCTTGCCGAAGTCGGCGCGCGTACCATCACCGAACGTCCGCAAGCCGACGAATCGCCAGCGGCGGAAGCCGAGGTAGCGGAAACCGTACCGGCGTCCTGGCTGCGCGAGGTCGAGCACGAACCGGTTGGTGAGCCAGCCCGTGTCGAGACGTTTGCTGTGCGAGGCGGCGAGGATGATGTCGCGCGCGAACCTGCCCGTATTGCTGCGGCGCGGCAACATGTTGAGCATCTGTCGTCGGTCGAGACCGCGCCGCTGCGCCCGTCGTTGATTTCCGAACAGGCAAGCCGCCAGGTCGCGGCCTCCTTCGAGGAATTGTCGGAGGCTTTTGCCAGCCGCGGCAAGAAATCGTTCGACGATATGGCCGCCGAAATGCTGCAGCCCATGCTTCAGGATTGGCTCGATAACAATCTGCCGATCTTGGTCGAACGTCTGGTGCGCGAGGAAATCGAGCGCATTGCGCGCGGTGCCTGACCTTCTTGGAAATTGCAGGCGATTGGACGCTTCGCGCGGTTCATGAGTCTGAAAACACAAAAGCCGCCCCGGAAGGGCGGCTTTTGTGTGTCAGGTATCGATCCTACACCCGCCGCATCAACGCCATGGCGCCGAATGGCGCGCGCACCTTGCCTTCGGTGATGAAGTAGACAAACACGTCGCGCGGTTTGACCGGCGCATCCGTGCTGGGGTCGGCGCGCGGCAGATCCTTCGGTACGCCGCCGCCCGACCAAACCTTGGCCCGTTCGGCCCATTGGTCGAGCGCTTCGGGCGTATAACAGTCAGGGTTATCGTCCTTGCCGGTCTGCAGGCGGGCATAGACGAAATCGCCCGTGACATCGGCAATGGCCGGGTAGGTCGCATGGTCGGCATAGACGATTGCCGCCTTGTATTTGCGCGCCAGCGCGACGAATTCCGGAACGACGAAGGATGGATTGCGCACTTCGAGCGCGTGCCGCAGGACGACGCCATCCTGTTTCTCCGGCAGCAATTTCAGGAAGGCCTCGAAATCGGCGGGATCGAATTTCTTGGTCGGCGCGAACTGCCACAGGAGCGGTCCGAGTTTTTCGCCGAGCGCCGCCACGCCGGATTCGATGAACCTCATCATCGATTCGCCTGCCTCGCCCAGCACCCGTCGGTTGGTCACGAACCGGTTGCCCTTCAGGGAGAAGACGAAACCGTCCGGGGCATCTCCCGCCCATTTGAGAAAGGTCGGCTCCTTGAAGCTGGAATAGTAGGTACCGTTGACCTCGATGCTCGGCACCTGGCGCGAAGCGAAATGCAGCTGCTTCGTCTTGGCGAGCTTTTCCGGATAGAACGACACGTCCCACGGTTCGAAGGTCCAGCCGCCCATGCCCGACCGGATCTTGCCTGCTGCGCTCATCGTTCGTCCTCCGTTGTATCGTTGCGGGATGTCGGCCCGTGCAACGCCATCAAGTCAAATCACGGCGGTGCCGTCCACGCCATCCGAAATCGGCGGGCGAGGGCAGGCTCCTGCCATCAACGTCCACCGCTTGATCGTTCGCCGAGCATTATGTACCAAAGTATAAGACGCTCTGCCTGTCCGGTCGGCAGCCGTCTGATCGATATTCCGGCGCGAAACCGCGGTTTTGTGCCAGTTCCCCGGAACGCGACCCGGTTGCTTCCGGTGAAACTGGGCTCTGTACCTTGGATCACGATCCGCTAAAATAAATCAGACCGTTAAGACCGTTCTCCCGGTTCTTTGGCTCGGGGGTAGCGCGTGGTGCCAACGGCCGCGTCGCTGCCAAACGCTGGGGGTGAGCAGGCGAATTTCCTATTCGTCTGCTTTTTTTTGTCCGGCGGTTAAGAAACTCCCTGCAGTCGATCGTCGGTTTCAGGGACGCAGCAGTGCCGTGACCGTTACTCTTCGCGACCGGTTGCCAGGCCCACAACCTTGCTCATGCCACCGGCTATCGCTTGAACCGCTGCATTGCTGGCGTCGCCCAAATGATGTCGCACGGCGATCCATTCGGCGGTGTTGTAGGAGAGCCATACTTTGCCGGCTTCATCTTCCCAGGCCAGCGCCTTTACCGGCAGGTCGATACCGGCGATCTGCCTGTCCTGCATGAGCGGCGTGCCGCCCTTCGGATTGCCGAAGATGAGAAGTTCCGTTGGGCGAAGCGCCATGCCAACATCGCGCGCGCCCGCCGCATGATCGATGCGGGCAAAGACGTTGAGGCCAAGCTTGGTAACGACTTCGACCAGCCGGTCGATGGTTTCCGTTACCGTCAAGCGGCTTTCGATGGTGACGATGCCATCGCCACCCGTCATTCAGCCGCCTCGCGCTTCCCCTTCGGTCGCCGCTCCAGAAGCTCCTTGAGGTATTGGCCGGTATAGGATCGCGGCTCGGCGACGACGTCTTCCGGCGTGCCCGACGCCACGAGTTCGCCGCCGCCGTCGCCACCCTCGGGGCCAAGGTCGAGCACCCAGTCGGCGGTCTTGATGACTTCCAGATTGTGCTCGATGACGATCACGGTGTTGCCCTGGTCGACCAGTTCGTGCAGCACTTCGAGCAGTTTTGCCACGTCGTGGAAATGCAGGCCGGTAGTCGGCTCGTCGAGAATATAGAGCGTCTTGCCGGTCGCCTTGCGCGACAGTTCCTTGGCCAGCTTGATGCGCTGCGCCTCACCGCCGGACAAGGTCGTCGCCTGCTGGCCGATATGGATGTAGCCGAGGCCGACCTGGTTGAGCGTGACGAGCTTGTCGCGCACGCCCGGCACTGCGGCGAAGAAGTCGACGCCTTCCTCGACCGTCATGTCGAGAACGTCGGCGATCGATTTGCCCTTGAAGGTGACGTCCAGCGTCTCGCGGTTGTAGCGCTTGCCGTGGCAGACGTCGCAGGTCACGTAGACGTCGGGCAGGAAGTGCATCTCGATCTTGATGACGCCGTCGCCCTGGCAGGCCTCGCAACGGCCACCCTTGACGTTGAACGAGAAACGGCCCGGCTGATATCCGCGCGCCTTGGCTTCCGGCAAGCCGGCGAACCAGTCCCGGATCGGGGTGAAGGCGCCCGTATAGGTGGCCGGGTTCGATCGCGGTGTGCGGCCGATCGGCGACTGGTCGATGTCAATGACCTTGTCGAGGAATTCGAGGCCCTCGATACGGTCATGCTCGGCCGGATGCTCGCGCGAACCCATGATGCGGCGGGACGCGGCCTTGAACAGCGTCTCGATCAGGAAGGTCGACTTGCCGCCGCCCGATACGCCGGTGACGGCGGTGAAGGTACCGAGCGGAAACTCGGCGGTGACATTCTTCAGATTGTTGCCACGCGCGCCGACGACCTTGATGCGCTTGCCCTTCTTGCCGGGCCGTCGCTCGGCCGGTGTCGCGATCTCGAGCTCGCCCGACAGATATTTGCCCGTAATCGAAGCCGGGTTGGCCATCACCTCGCGCGGTGTGCCCTGGGCGATGATGTGGCCGCCATGGATGCCCGCCGCCGGGCCGATGTCGACGACATAGTCGGCGGTCAGGATGGCGTCTTCGTCATGTTCGACGACAATGACGGTGTTGCCGATGTCGCGCAGATGTTTCAGCGTCTCGATCAAGCGTGCATTGTCGCGTTGATGCAGGCCGATCGACGGCTCGTCCAGCACGTAGAGCACGCCGGTAAGACCGGAGCCGATCTGCGATGCGAGGCGGATGCGCTGGCTCTCGCCACCCGACAGCGTGCCCGAATTGCGCGACAGCGTCAGATAGTCGAGGCCGACATCGTTGAGGAAGCGCAGTCTTTCGCGGATTTCCTTCAGCACACGGACGGCGATCTCGTTCTGCTTTTCGTTGAGCTGCTCCGGCAATTCGTTGAACCAGCGGTCGGCCTTGCGGATCGACTGTTCCGTCACTTCGCCGATATGCTTGCCGGCGATCTTCACCGCCAGGGCTTCCGGTTTCAGTCGGTAGCCGTTGCAGGCCGGGCAGGGGGTGGCCGACATGAAGCGCTCGATCTCCTCGCGCATCCAGGCCGATTCCGTTTCCTTCCAGCGCCGCTCGAGATTGGGGATCACGCCCTCGAAGGTCTTGGTCGTCTTGTAGGAGCGCAGGCCGTCATCATAGTTGAAGGTGATCTCGCGTTCGCCGGTGCCGCGAAGAATGGCCTGCTGGGCCTCCTCGCTCAGATCCTTGAACTTGTCGCCGAGCTTGAAGCCGTAGACCTTTCCCAGCGCTTCCAGGGTCTGCGAATAATAGGGGGAGGTGGATTTTGCCCACGGACTGACGGCGCCGTCGCGCAGTGTCGCATTGTCGTCCGGCACCACGAGGTTTTCGTCGATCGCGCGCTGGCTGCCCAGCCCGTCGCAGGTCGGGCAGGCGCCGAACGGATTGTTGAACGAGAACAGCCGGGGCTCGATCTCTGGAATGGTGAAGCCGGACACCGGGCAGGCGAACTTTTCCGAGAACAGGATGCGCTCATGCGTCTCGTTCTTGGATTTGTAGGCGGATTCTTCGGATGTTTCGCTGGCCGGCAGCGGGCGGTCGGCGAATTCTGCGACAACCAGACCTTCAGCAAGCTTGAGCGCGGTCTCCATCGAATCCGCCAGGCGCGTGGCGAGGTCGCCGCGCACGACGACGCGATCGACCACGACGTCGATGTCGTGTTTGTATTTCTTGTCCAGCGCCGGCACGTCTCCAACTTCATAGAAGACGCCGTCGACCTTGACGCGCTGAAAACCCTTCTTCTGGAGTTCCAGCAATTCCTTCTTGTATTCGCCCTTACGGCCGCGAACCATCGGCGCCATGATGTAAAGGCGCGTGCCTTCCTCGATCGCCAGAACGCGGTCGACCATCTGGCTCACCGTCTGGCTTTCGATGGGCAGGCCGGTGGCCGGCGAATAGGGTACGCCGACGCGCGCGAACAACAGCCGCATGTAGTCGTAGATTTCGGTGACGGTTCCGACCGTCGAGCGCGGGTTCTTGGAAGTCGTCTTCTGCTCGATGGAAATGGCGGGTGACAGGCCGTCGATCTGGTCGACGTCCGGCTTCTGCATCATCTCCAGGAACTGCCGGGCGTAGGCCGACAGGCTTTCCACGTATCGACGCTGGCCCTCGGCGTAGATCGTGTCGAACGCAAGCGACGATTTGCCGGAGCCCGACAGGCCCGTCATCACGACCAGGCTGTCCCGCGGCAGGTCCAGGTCGACATTTTTGAGATTGTGCTCGCGTGCGCCGCGAATGGAAATGTACTTATGGTCGGCCATGCCGGTCCGCCGCCTCGGTTTTGCAATGTCTGGGCAGGACGGATCTGCCCGGCCGCCCGTTAATGTAGGTATTGTTGCCGCAAGATCGAGTGGACCCCGCAACGTGTCGGGTTTAACCGTCTTTCGCGCGGGCGGGCAAGCAAAAAAGAACAAAGATCGAACGCGCTCCTGACAGAGCGATGTCAGGAGAACGTGACGTTCCGGATCGTTCCGATCACATTTTCCGCAATCGACTAAGCAAAGGTTGACGCATGGGGAGGGGAGGCGCACAGTCCAAGGGTCAACCGAGCCGATCGCCAAGGGGCGATCTTCGTGCCAGCAGGTGATCCGCGAGGCGCCGCGGACGAACGAATAAGTGCTCTGGGAAGACGGCAAGAGCAACCAAGAGAAGGAGCGAGGTATGACCCCACCGGACAGTATCTTCGGGCTCCATCTGTCGTTGGAGCCGCGGCGGGCATAGGTGTCAGGGCAGGCGAACGCCTGTTCGCGCAAACCGTGACCTGCCGACCCCCTTTACAACCAGAGACCACTAGTCGGGTCGACGGCTGAATGCCGCGAAGCACCCGAAACCCAAAGCCGGTGAAACGCTCCCGGTAATATCGGGTAAACCCCCAAAAGGCCCCGTCCGCTTTGCCACAGGCAGCGGCGGGGCCAATGGTTTTTAGGGGCCATTGAATCTCCAAACCGCGGGAAACATCCACCGTCGCGAAAGCCGCGACGGCAACAGCCGTCGCGTGGACGCTACCCGGGTACTCCCGTTCCCGTCGGTCAGAAGCAGGATGGCTGGCTGGTTATCGAATAGCGCAGATTGCGCGTCGCCCAGCGTGCCTGGACGAAATGGACGATGGTGTTGTTGGTGTGCGAGGTGACGACGAAGTTCTCATTGTAGCTGAACTCGACCCGCGCCACGCCCTGGCTGTCATCATAGAGCGTGAAGGCGGCCGAGCAGTTCCAGCTTCTGTTCTCCGGATTCCAGGCGGTGATGTAGAAAGTGGTGTCCTTGGTGCCGTAGCCGAACATCGGCTGGCTGAGCGCAGGAACAGGGGTAAGGGCAGCAAGGGCCGAAGCGACGTATGGAAGAAACCGCATGGCGTCCTCTCATCGTTGTGCCCCAGTCCTTGATAACGCAGCCCGGCGCTGGTCGCGATAGCACAGATGAACTGGTCGGCCGACGGCGAGTGCCTGCGGGCAGTGCCTTTCACATCGCCGTGAAACGTGAAGACATTCACGTTCCATTCACCCAGCGGTCAATACCGTCGTGCGTGCAGGGGGGCATCGCTCGGAGGAATACGTGATGTATTCTGCAAAACTTGTCGCCGCCCTGGTGCTTCTCGGCGGTCTTTTCTCGTTCGCCGCGCCTGCCTTCTCTTATCCGATCGCGCCCGCGCAATCTTCCCAGTTCTCATCGAACGCAATCGAGCAGGTCGGCTGGCGCTGCGGGCCGGGCCGTCACATGGATCGTTGGGGCCGCTGCGTTCCAAACAGGATGCGCGCTTATTGCGGCCCGGGCCGCCATTTGAACCGCTATGGCGAATGCGTCCGCAATCGGCCCGCCTACCGCGCATGCCCGCGCGGCACCCATCTGACACCGCGCGGCTATTGCGTCCGCAACTGGTAAGACGCCCAGCGATGTCCTGACGAGCGGCCGACGCAGCCGTGTCGGTCGCTTGCCGTTTGGTCTCCAGCCGAGAGATCCGTTGGTTTGATCCGGCGGCGCAGAGCCGCGACTTTGATTTTTCGGGCTGTTGTTAGCGGCGTGGTGCCGACACCGCGCCGGCGCCGACATCGACGATCACCGAGCCGGAAATGCGCACGTCCATGTCGCCGATCTTGAATTGCCGGTTCGCACCGTTGCTAGTGTCGTCGGGCTCCGGCTGCGGGGCGGCCGGCTGGACGATGCGGTAGCCGCCATCGACACCAGGCAGGCTGCCTTTTGATGGCTTTGCCGGCTCGCCGGCAACAGCGGTCGCCGCCTGCGGCAACACTGCCAGCAAGCCCAAAAACCCGATTGCGAGGGGAGCGGAAATGCGGATCATGCCCCTAACATAGGCGCATGATGCCGCCGCGACCAGTCCCTGCCATCCGACCGCGCTGTCATCGATCGCGCTGACATACCGGTCAGGCGGCGTGTTTGCGCGTATCGTAGACGTGGTCGACCAGCCCCCAGGCCTTGGCTTCCTCGGCGGTCATGAAATGGTCGCGGTCAAGCGTGCGCTCGACTTCATCGAGCGTGCGGCCGCAATGTTCCGCATAGAGGCCAATCATGCGCTTTTTGACGCGACTGATATTCTCCGCGTGACGCTGGATGTCGGATGCCTGGCCCTGGAAGCCGCCCAGCGGCTGGTGCAGGACGATGCTGCTGTTGGGCAGCGCGATGCGTCGGCCGGGCGTGCCGGCCATCAGGAGGAATGAACCCATCGAGGCGGCAAAGCCCATGCATACCGTCGAAATCGGACAACTGACGTAACGCATGGTGTCGTAGATGGCGAAACCGGCGGTCACCACGCCGCCGGGCGAATTGATGTAGAGCGATATCTCCTTGTCGGGATTGTCGGATTCCAGGGACAGCAACTGGGCGCAGACCAGGGCCGACATGGTGTCGTTGACCTCGCCGTTGACGAAGATGATGCGCTCGCGCAGCAGCCGCGAGAAGATGTCGAATGTGCGTTCGCCGCGGCTCGACTGCTCGATGACCATGGGCACAAGATTGGCAATGGCGGACATTGTCTTGTTCCTTCGTGGGTTCAGGCGATCAACCGCCATTGCGGCGCGTTGGCCGCACGGACGGTTTTGGTTGGGGATGTCGTGGCGACGTGGAGCCTCATGCTGCACGATGCCACGCCGCTCATGACGGTCGCGCCGGCGACGGCGGCGAACCCATCATGGACAATCCGCAGATGCGTACCGCCAGTCGTGGTGCGGGCGAGCACGAAGGTCACGACGCTGTCGAAACCGGCCTCGCCGGAGACGGGCCGTTCGCGCCATGAATAGCGCAACAGCTGTTCCGGTTCGGCCTCGATAACCGCGCAGTCGATATGACCTTCCTCGCCCAGCTTGAAGCGATGGCCGGCTTCCGGCTTGATGTCGTTCGGCATCAGCCAGGCAGCGACAATTTCGGGTTGCGTGATAGCGCGCCAGACCTTTTCCGGAGGCTCCGGCAGATCGCATTCGACGACGATATCCTTATGGTCCCGCGGTTCGTCGCTGGTCATTGATCCATCTCCTTGAGCACGGCTTTCAGTTTCTCGATGCGGTCGGGCCAGAAGGCGCGGTAGCGTTCGATCCAGCCGAGCAGCGGACCCAGTCCGTCCGGCGCGGCGCGGTAATAGGCGTTGCGGCCCTCGCGGCGCTCGCTCACCAGCCCGGCGCCGCGCAGCACGGAGAGATGCTGCGAGACCGCCGGCTGCGAAATCGGCGTGCCGGTCCGCAATTCGGAAACCGTCATCTCGCCTGCGGCGAGGCGTTCGAAGAGCGCGCGCCGGGTTGGATCGGCGAGTGCCCGGAAGATTTCGGATTCGATCATGCTAAAAGCATAAGTGAGTACTTATTCATTTGGCAAGGCCTGTTCCGTTCCGTTGGCCGAAAGAGGCTTGCAAGCCCCGCATTTGCTGACATTCCTTGACAAGCGTTGGCGATAAAGACTAGAACGGAAGTAGAACAAAAACCTTGTGGGAAAGGCCTGCGGAGGCAGGCACTGAAAACCCTCAGCCTATATGGTGCGGCGAGAAATTTGGTTTCGGATGAGCGCGGAGAAGTGTGATGGCGGGCAGCGTCAATAAGGTCATTCTGGTTGGTAATTTGGGCGCGGACCCGGAAGTCCGTCGGCTGAATTCGGGTGATGCGGTCGTCAACATCCGCGTCGCCACCTCGGAATCCTGGCGCGACAAGAACTCGGGCGAACGCAAGGAAAAGACCGAGTGGCATAACGTCGTCATCTTCAACGATCAGCTCGCCAAGGTCGCCGAGCAATATCTGAAGAAGGGCATGAAGGTTTATGTCGAGGGTCAGCTGCAGACCCGCAAATGGCAGGACCAGCAGGGCCAGGATCGCTACACGACCGAGATCGTGCTGCAGAAATTCCGTGGCGAATTGCAGATGCTCGACGCGCGTGGACAGGGCGAGGGCGGCCAGGTTGGTTACTCCGGCGGCGGTCGCGACAGCTTCGGCCAGTCCGGCCCTACTGACGGCGGTGGTCGCGGCGGCTCCGGCGGTGGTTTCGGTGGCGGCCGCGACAGCGGTGGCAACCGTGGCGGCGGCGGTGGTGCGTCCCGCGAACTGGATGATGAAATCCCGTTCTGATTGCTATTGGCCGGCTTTTACCGCTCCGCCGGTCGGGTAGGGCGGTTCTTCCCGCAGGAGAACTGGTGATGCGCGCTTTCGCCCGTCTCGCGGCCCTTGGTCTGCTGCTTTTGGCCATGTTCGAGCCGGCTGCCTCGGCAGCCGAGCGCCTGGACGAAAAGCAGCGCATCGCGGTCGTTTCCGCCTTTCCGCCCGAATGGGTGGCGTTGCAAGCGGATCTGTCCGACCGCGCCGAACATGAGATCAACGGGCGCAAATTCATCACCGGCAAGCTTGCCGGCAAGGACGTCGTTCTGTTCCTGAGCGGGGTCAGCATGGTCAATGCGGCGATGACCACGCAATCCGCGCTCGATCAGTTCGTCGTCACTTCAGTGGTCTTTTCGGGCATTGCCGGTGGTGTCGATCCGGCGCTGAGCATCGGCGACGTCGTCATTGCCGACCAATGGGGCCAGTATCTCGAGGCGGTGTTTGCCCGCAAGACCGACAGCGGTTTTGAGATCCCGGCCTTCCTGCCGAAGGACAAATTCGCCGGCTATGGCATGATCGTGCCGCGCTCGGTCGGCATTGCCCGCAAGGGCGGTGCTGATGAGGAGACGAAATTCTGGTTCCCTTCCGACCCGGCGCTGCTCGATGCGGCGCGCAAGGTGGCGGCGAAACTCGACCTTCTGGCCTGCGCGTCCGACAACAGCTGTCTCGCCAAGCCGCCCAAAATCGTCGTCGGCGGCAATGGCGTGTCCGGGCAGGCTTTCGTCGACAACGCCGAATTCCGCGACTATGTGCACAAGACCTTCGATGCCAAGGTGCTTGACATGGAAAGTGCCGCGGTCGCTCACGTCACCTACAGCAACGGCGTGCCGTTCCTGGCGGTCCGCAGTCTTTCCGATCTGGCTGGCGGCGGCGAAGGCGCCAATCAGATGGCGACGTTCATGGCGCTCGCCTCGACAAACTCGGCTCATGTGGTCAAGGCGCTTCTGGCCGAGATGCCCTGAGCCGCTGGCTTTCGCTGAAAAGAGGAAATGGCATGAAGGCGCGTATCAAATGGGTTGAAGGCCGCACATTCGTGGGAGAATCCCAGAGCGGCCACAAACTGGTTCTGGGCACGGCGCATGGCGAAGGCGGCAAGTCACCCGGGCCAAGCCCGATGGAACTGCTTCTGATCGGCACGGGCGGCTGTTCGGCCATCGATGTCGTGCATATCCTCGAAAAGGGCCGCGAGGCGGTCGAGGATTGTGTCGTCGAGCTGGATTCCGATCGCGCCGAAACCGATCCGAAGGTCTTCACCCGCATCCACATGCATTTCATCGTCAAGGGCAGGGGCCTGTCGCGCGACAAGGTCGAGCGGGCGGTGCAGTTGTCGGCCGAAAAATACTGCTCGGCCTCGATCATGATGGGCAAGACCGCGAAGGTGACGCACGACTTCGAAGTGGTCGATACGGCTGCCGACGTGCTCTGATCCGTTCGGGCCTGGCAACCCGACCCTCCCCACCGCGGTCGAGCGGGAAATTTGCGCTCCAACCGCGAAGTCTTCATGCTGCGACTGGCATGGCGTCGCCTGGCGTCAGGCCATGCATTGCCGGCCGGAACGGAAGCAAAGCAGTCGTGGCTTGGCCACGGCAGGCTGCCGACACTCCTCGCTTCGGTTGAAAAAGCGGGAGCGTCCCGCATGCGGGGAGGCACACGGGACGCTCCCGAGAACGCGCAACCCTCGTTGGACAGTCATGATTGCGCGAGACGGCGACAGCGTAGCTGTCGCGTCGGTTCCCGATCTGTGATCTTCTTCACATATGCCGTTTTCCGATCGAGATCGGGCCTTCCTGGGCCGGTCCGGATGCTCGCTCATGAAGGAATGACCGGCCGTGGCCGGATCGGCGTAAGGTGGGAGTTGTCAGCTTCCGGCCAGCGCCTTGATGCCGTCGGCGACGAATTGCACGGCGAGCGCGGCCAGGATGACGCCGAGCAGCCGGGTCAGGATCGAGCGCCCGGTCTGGCCGAGGATACGGTCGATGCGTTCGGCCAGAATGAACACCACATAGGTGATCAGCAGGCAGGCCAGGATGATGGCGAGCAGCGACAGTTGGCCCGCAACGCCATGGTATGAACTGGACAGCAGCACCGTCGCGGAGATGGCGCCGGGGCCAGCAATCAGCGGTATGGCCAGCGGGAAGGCGGCGATGTTGTGGATGTGGTCCTTGGTGATTGCCACGTCCGCGCTCTTTTCCTTACGGTCCTGCCGGCGCTCGAACACCATTTCGAAGGCGATGAAGAACAGGAGGAAGCCGCCGGCGACGCGAAACGCCGGAAGGGTAATGCCGAACACCGAAAGGATCGAGGCGCCGGCCACAGCGAAGAGTGCAATCACCAGGAAGCCGATGATCGAAGCGCGCACCGACACCTGCTGGCGCTGTTCGCGGTTCATGCCGCGCGTCACCGCCAGGAAGAGCGGCGCCAGGCCTGGCGGGTCGATGGTCACGAGCAGCGTCACGAAGGCGTTGAACAGGCTTTCGTAAGTGGGCATGCCGTTCCCCTTCCGCGCGTGACCGCGTCATTGGTAGCGCGAATGCGATCACCTTGTCACCGGTCGTTCGCGCAATGGCTGCGGTCGGCAACGCTTCCAGTGTCAGCTATCGCCGGCCGTTTGGATTTGCTCGTTTTTCCGGATCCTGGCGGTGGCGTTTCATGCGATTTCCGCTGCTGCTGTGACGGTATTTTCGGGTGCAAATTCACGAGCTTGCCACATTGTGGCGGCCCGTATGGAGGCGCCTTTCGGCGGCTTCTCTTATCTCGTTGAAATAACAGGGGAAATAAGCACTGGAAAACATCGGTGCGGCGACGAAAAACCGCGCTCCGGGATTGGAGAATGGCGCCGCTTTCCTATATAAGATTTGAACGATTCCCTAAAGATTGCGATCTGTTTTGACCGACCAGAAGACACCGCGCGGGCCGGACGGCCCTTCAGGCATCGAGCCGATTTCTATTATCGAGGAGATGCAGCGCTCCTATCTCGATTACGCCATGAGCGTGATCGTCAGCCGCGCGCTCCCCGATGTGCGCGACGGCATGAAGCCGGTGCACCGGCGCATCCTCTATGCCTCGCATGAGAGCGGCTATCATTGGAACCGCAAATATGTGAAGTCGGCGCGCCCGGTCGCCGACGTGATGGGTAAATATCACCCGCACGGCGACGCCTCGATCTACGATGCCTTGGTGCGCATGGCGCAGGATTGGTCGATGCGTGTGCCGCTCATCGACGGGCAGGGCAATTTCGGTTCGATCGACGGCGATCCGCCGGCAGCGATGCGCTACACGGAATCGCGCCTGACCAAGGTCGCGCACGAGCTGCTCGAGGACATCGACAAGGATACGGTCGACTTCCAGGACACCTATGACGCGTCTGGCCAGGAGCCGAAGGTTCTGCCGGCGCGCTTCCCGGCGCTGCTGGTCAATGGCGCGGGTGGCATCGCGGTGGGCATGGCCACCAACATCCCGCCGCATAACCTTGTGGAAGTCTGTAACGGCGCCATCGCCGTCATCGACAATCCGGCCATCGATCTTGCCGCGATGATGGAGATCATTCCCGGTCCGGATTTCCCGACCGGCGGTCTGATCCTTGGGCGTTCCGGTATCTACAACGCCTATTCGACCGGCCGCGGTTCGGTCGTCATGCGCGGCAAGGTGCATGTCGAGGAGATGCGCGGCGAGCGCGAGGCCATCGTCATCACCGAGGTTCCCTATCAGGTGAACAAGGCCTCGATGATCGAGAAGATGGCCGAACTGGTGCGCGAAAAGCGCATCGAGGGCATTTCCGACATTCGCGACGAAAGCGATCGTCAGGGCTACCGCGTGGTGATCGAGCTGAAGCGCGACGCCAATGCCGAGGTGATCCTCAACCAGCTCTACCGCTTCACGCCGCTGCAGACGTCGTTCGGCGCCAATATGGTGGCTTTGAACGGCGGCAAGCCGGAAGTGCTGACCCTGCTCGACATGCTGAGGGCCTTCGTCGCTTTCCGTGAGGAAGTGATCAGCCGGCGCACCAAGTTCCTGCTGCGCAAGGCGCGTGAACGCGCTCACGTCCTGGTCGGTCTGGCGATCGCGGTCGCCAACATCGACGAGGTCATCAAGCTGATCCGCAACGCGCCGGACCCGCAGACGGCGCGCGAGCAGCTGATGACGCGCCGCTGGCCGGCCGCCGATGTTGAGGCGCTGATCCGCCTGATCGACGATCCGCGCCACCGCATCAACGAGGACGGCACCTACAATCTGTCGGAAGAGCAGGCCCGCGCCATTCTCGAATTGCGCCTGCAGCGCCTGACCGCGCTCGGTCGCGACGAAATCGCCGACGAACTGAACAAGATCGGCACCGAAATTGCTGATTTCCTTGATATTCTGGCTTCCCGTGCCCGTATCCAGCAGATCGTCAAGGACGAACTGATTGCCGTGCGCGATGAGTTCGGTACGCCGCGCCGCACCGAGATCACCGATGCTGGCGCCGACATGGAAGACGAGGACCTGATCCCGCGTGAGGACATGGTCGTCACCGTCAGCCATTCCGGCTACATCAAGCGCGTGCCGCTGTCGCTCTACCGGGCGCAGCGTCGTGGCGGCAAGGGCCGCTCGGGCATGTCGACCAAGGACGAGGATTTCGTCACCCGGCTATTCGTGGTCAACACCCATACGCCGGTGTTGTTTTTCTCCTCGCGTGGCATCGTCTACAAGGAAAAGGTCTGGCGCCTGCCAATCGGCAATCCGCAGTCGCGCGGCAAGGCGCTGATCAACATGCTGCCGCTCGAACAGGGCGAACGCATCACCACGATCATGCCGCTGCCGGAGGACGAGGCAAGCTGGGGCGAACTCGACGTGATGTTCGCGACGACGCGCGGCACCGTCCGCCGCAACAAGCTCAGCGATTTCGTCCAGGTCAATCGCAACGGCAAGATCGCCATGAAGCTGGAGGAAGAAGGCGACGAGATCCTCGGCGTCGAAACCTGCACCGACAATGACGACGTGCTTCTGACCGCCAATTCGGGCCAGTGCATCCGTTTCCGTGTCGATGACGTGCGCGTGTTCCAGAGCCGCAATTCGGTCGGCGTGCGCGGTATCTCGATGGGCGAAGGCGACCGCGTCATCTCGATGGCGATCATCGAACATGTCGACGCCGATCCGGCGGAACGCGCAGCCTATCTCAAGCGCTCGGTTGCCGAGCGGCGGCTGGCCGGCGCCGGCGAAGAGGAAGATGTCGCGCTGACCAACGAGGAGGTCTCCGAGGAAGCGCAGCTTTCCGACGAGCGCTATGAACTGCTGAGGCAGCACGAGCAGTTCGTGCTCACCGTCACCGAATATGGTTACGGCAAGCGTTCCTCGTCCTATGACTTCCGCCTGACCAACCGCGGCGGCAAGGGTATTCGCGCCACCGACGTGTCGAAGGTGGGTGAAATCGGTCCGCTGGTAGCGGCCTTCCCGATCGGCAATGACGACCAGATCATGCTCGTCTCCGACGGCGGCCAGGTCATTCGCGTGCCGGTGCACGATATCCGCTTCGCCAGCCGCGCCACCAAGGGCGTCACCATCTTCAACACCGCCGAGGGCGAAAAGGTGGTGTCCGTCGAGCGCATTTCCGAGCCGGAAGGCGACGATGCGGATGGCGAGGAGACGGCCGAAGACGGTGCCGGCGAAGGCGGCGCTGATCCGGCGCAGGCCTGACGGCCGGGACGATGCTGGACGAAACGCCGGTATTTCGCCTCGCCACCGCCTCGGATGTCGAGGCGGTCACGGCGCTGACCGAGCAGGCTTATGAGCCTTATACGCAGGCGTTTGGCGCGCCGCCGATCCCTGTCACCGAGGACTACGCTCCTCGCATCGAAGCGGGGCAGGTCTGGCTGCTGGAAGTCTCAGGCGCGCTCGCCGGGCTGATCGTGCTGGAACGGCACGCCGATCACATCCTGATCTTTTCCGTTGCGGTGGCGCCGGCCTTCCAGGGCCGGAAGCTGGGCATCCGGCTGCTTGACTGGGCCGAGCAAAAAGCGCGGGCCGCTCAGTTCGATCTGGTCAAGCTCTACACCAACGCGCGAATGGAGCGGAACATCGCGCTCTATTCGGCCTATGGCTATCGCGAAACCGGCAGGCGGGCCAATCCGAAACGGCCGGGCTGGATCGTGGTGGATATGGAGAAGCGGCTGGCCGACGAGGCGTAAGCGCCTGTCGGCAGGGGTTGGTTCGGGATTGGGCCTTAGCGGCGGCGGCCGAAACGGTTGCGGCGGTCGAAATCGTCGAGGCGCACGCGCTCGGCTTCCTGGTGTAGGCCGAAAACGGTCGCAATCAACATCGCTACGGTCATTGCAGTGGCGAGCATGAGGATCATCATGGCTGGTTCTCCTGTCACCTAAACGAGCGGCGGGTGAAAAGGTTTCACTCCGCATCATCATCTATCTGTACGTGAACAGAATTTAACCGTGTCTGACTGCGCCGTTCATCTGCTGTTCATGGTTGACGAAGGGTTCACGCGCCGCGTGGCAAGGCCATTTGCGTTCCAGCCGCGCGCCCGCTAGAAGCAGCAACATGACCGAACGCATCGCGCTCTATGCCGGCTCCTTCGACCCGTTGACCAACGGTCACCTCGACGTGCTGAAGGCGTCGCTGGCGATTGCCGATACGGTGTATGCCGCGATCGGCATCCAGGCGTCGAAGACGGCGCTCTTTTCATTCGAGGAACGGGCCGAACTGATTGAGAGGGCCGCCGCCACTGAATTCGGGGCTGAAAGCCGGCGCATCCGCGTCGTTTCCTTTACCGGGCTGGTGATCGACGCCGCCCGCAAGCAAGGTGCCTCGATCATGATCCGCGGCCTCCGCGACGGTACCGATCTCGACTATGAAATGCAGATGGCGGGCATGAACGAGACCATGGCGCCCGAACTGCAGACCGTGTTCCTGCCGGCCAGCCCCTCGGTGCGCACGATTACCGCCACATTGGTCCGCCAGATAGCCTCGATGGGGGGCGATATCCGCCCGTTCGTGCCGGTGGCGGTCGCCGGTGCGCTTAAAGCCAAATTCGCGAAATAGACTTTTCGGAGATTTTTCCAATGCAGCTCAAGAAGCTCGCCGCTTTCCTCGTCGTGCTTGCCGGCCTGTTCGGCGGCGCGTCGCAGGCTTTCGCGGCAGACCCCGAGAACACCATGGTCATCACGCTGAAGGACGGTGACGTCGTCGTCGCCCTGCGCCCCGATTTGGCGCCGAAGCATGTTGCCCAGATCAAGAAGCTGGTGCGCGAAGGCGCCTATGACAATGTCGTCTTCCATCGCGTGATCGACGGCTTCATGGCCCAGACCGGAGACGTGCAGTACGGCAACGCCAAGAAGGGTTATGATGCCAGCCTCGCCGGAACCGGCGGCTCGAAGGAGCCGGACCTGCCGGCCGAATTCTCCAAGGAGAAATATGTGCGCGGCGTCGTCGGCATGGCCCGCTCCCAGAACCCGAACTCGGCGAACTCGCAGTTCTTCATCATGTTCGCCCCGGCGCCGTCGCTGAACGGCCAGTACACCATTGTCGGCACCGTCGAGAAGGGCATGGAACTCGTCGACAAGATCAAGAAGGGCGATGCCGCCGACAACGGCGCGGTCACCGATCCCGACCGCATGGTCAAGGTCCGCATCGCCGCTGACAAGAACTGATTTTTCAAGAGGATACAGAAAATGGCTGAAATCAAGGACCGCGAAAACGCGCTCATCATGGAAACGACCAAGGGTAAGGTCGTCATCGAACTGTTCCCCGATCTGGCCCCTGGCCATGTCGGCCGCATCAAGGAACTGGCCCGCGAAGGCGCTTATGACGGCGTCGTCTTCCATCGCGTCATCGACGGCTTCATGGCCCAGACCGGCGACGTCAAGTTCGGCAAGTCGGGCGGCAAGGACTTCAACCCGGGCCGCGCCGGCATGGGCGGCTCCGACAGGCCGGACCTGAAGGCCGAATTCTCCAACATGAACCACGGCCGCGGCACCTGCTCGATGGCGCGCGCGCAGAACCCGAACTCGGCCAATTCGCAGTTCTTCATCTGCTTCGAGGATGCCGGCTTCCTCAACCGCCAGTACACGGTCTGGGGCCAGGTCATCGAAGGCATGGACAATGTCGACAAGATCAAGCGCGGCGAGCCGGTGCAGGATCCCGACAAGATCGTGTCGCTGAAGGTCGCCGCGGACGTGCAGGCCTAAGCTCGATGGTCGGCGCTCTCTGGTCGCTTCTCGGCGTCCTGGCGGGCGCCTTCATCGCGATCCAGGCTCCCATCAATGCCCAACTCGCACGCGGATTGGGCGTGCCCGTGGCTGCCGCCGCGATTTCGTTCCTGGCCGGCGCTGTCGTGCTGGGCGTTGTCACCTTCTTCACCACCAGAACGCAGGGGCTCGTCATCGACTGGCGAACCCCCGCACCATGGCTGTTCGTGGCTGGCGGTGCCCTTGGTGCCGTTTATGTGACGAGCTCGGTGCTGTTGACGCCGCGGATCGGCGCCGCGGCGCTGATGGCATTCCTGGTCGCCGGCCAGCTTCTGGCCGGCATGATGGTCGATCGCGTTGGCTTTCTTGGCGTCGCGGTTCGCGAAATCTCCACCGGCCGCATCGTGGGCGCCGTGCTCTTGCTCGCCGGCGCCCTGATGATCAGGCTTTATTGAAGCGTGTCGTCCCCACCGGGGACGGCGCTTCAACGTTTCTCCAGCACGACATGCGTGGCTAGGTCCGTTGTCTCGCGGGCCGTGACCTGATAGCCGAGAGCCGGCAGGTCAAGACCGGCGAAAAGCGCTTCGCCCTTGCCGAGCAGCACCGGCGAAATCGCCAGATGCATGTCATCGATCGCCCCGGTGCGCAGATAGTGCCGCACCGTCTCGACACCGCCACCGATCTTGACGTCGAGCTTGCCCGCCGCCGCCTTTGCCCGCTTCAACGCCTCGTCGGCGCCTTCGGTGACGAAATGGAAGGTCGTTCCGCCCTCCATCTCGATCGACGGCCGCGCGTGATGCGTAAGCACGAACACCGGCGTGTGATAGGGCGGGTTGTCGCCCCACCAGCCTTTCCAGTTCTCGTCCGGCCATTCACCACGTAGCGGACCGAACATGTTGCGGCCGATAATGAAGGCGCCGAAGCCTTGCAGCGAGGCCGCCGCATAGCGGTCGTCCACGCCGGTCGAACCGCCTTGTTCGCCGATCATCGTGTTGAATGTCTTCGTTCCCATCAGCCATTGCGGCAATTCCATGCCGCCCTTGCCGAACGGGTGTTCGAGGCTCTGTTCCGGCCCGGCGCCGTAGCCGTCGAGCGAAACCGAGAAACCCAATACTCTAACCTTACTCATGACACGCGTCCTGCTTTGGGAGTGTTTTTCCAGGGTACGCGAAGATAGGTATACTGATTGCAAAATGCAATCAGTTATGAGTAGCGACTCCATCGTCGCATTGCCCTTGTGTGACCGGCCGCGAGGCGCGGTGGCGCAAAAGCAGGTGACGGCCGGGTCCAGATCAGGCTATTGCCGCAGCCATGAAAGTGGATTTGTTCGATTTCGACCTGCCCGAGGAGCGCATTGCGCTACGCCCGGCCGAACCGCGCGACGCGGCACGACTCCTGGTGGTGAGGCCCGGCGAGGGGCTGGCCGACAAGGTCGTGCGCGACCTGCCGTCATTGCTCGAACCCGGCGATGTGCTCGTCTTCAACGACACTAAGGTCATCCCGGCGCAGCTGCGCGGCATCCGCCGGCGTGGCGACGCGACCGCTCAGGTCGAGGCGACGCTGCATATGCGCACCGGGGCCGACCGCTGGCTGGCCTTCATGCGGCCCGGCAAGCGCATCGCCACCGGCGACCGCATCCATTTCGGCCATGACGGCAATTCCTGTTTTCTCGGCCAGCTCGACGCCACCGTGCTCGAAAAGCGCGAGGGCGGCGAAGTCCTGCTCGGCTTTGACCTCTCGGGTGCATTCCTCGATGAAGCGCTGCATGCCGTCGGCCACATTCCGCTGCCGCCCTATATCGCCTCCAAGCGCGACGACGACGCGCGCGATCTTTCCGACTACCAGACGATCTATGCGCGGGAAGAGGGGGCCGTGGCGGCCCCCACCGCCGGCCTGCATTTCACGCCGGACCTGTTTGCCGCACTCGATGCCAAAGGCATTGAGCGGCGGTTCGTGACGCTGCATGTCGGCGCCGGCACCTTTCTGCCGGTCAAAGCCGACGATACGGCCGACCACAAAATGCATGCCGAGACCGGTTATGTGTCACAGGAGACCGCCGATGCGCTGAATGCCGCCAAGGCGCGCGGCAACCGCATCGTTTGCGTCGGCACCACCTCGCTCAGGCTTCTGGAGAGTGCCGCGCGCCCGGACGGCACGCTCGCCGCCTGGTCAGGCGCGACCGACATCTTCATCACGCCCGGCTATCGCTTCCGCACCGCCGATGCGCTGATGACCAATTTCCACCTGCCGCGCTCGACGCTGTTCATGCTGGTGTCGGCCTTTGCCGGATTGGAAACCATGCGCTTGGCCTATGGCCATGCCATTAAGAGCGGCTATCGTTTCTATTCCTACGGCGACGGCAGTCTGCTGTTCAGGGCGTGAGGCGCGCCGGTGCATGACAGGGAATTAGGCGAATAGCGACTTCGCTGGTATTCAGAACCAGTAGTCCGCCACGCAGCGGCCATCGCGCGGCAAGTCGGTAAAAGTGTCCAGCCCGTCGAAATGGTCGATGGGCAGGGCGGCGACGACCTCCGGCTCGGCCAGCCGTACGTTCACGGCCATGCGCCGGCGGCCTTCCTTGTTCAGCCGCGTGCCGCGCCACCAGGCCACGCAGCCGCATTTCGGGCAGAAGTTGAAGGTGAGGTGGCTTTCGCTGCCGTGGCGCGCATAGGCGTGCGCCTCGCCCGACACCTCGATCTCCTCGCCCTCATGACCATAGATCCACAGGGTTCCGTGGCGGCGGCAGACCGTGCAGTTGCACGCCGTCGCGCCTTCCGGTGTTCCGTTGAAGCGCCAGCGGACCGCGCCGCAATGGCATGCACCTTCGATCGTCGTCATCGGGTCGACCCCGGTTTGCCGTCATACAGGGTAGAAGGGCCGCCTTGATCGAACAAGGTAGGTCCGGCGATTGTCATGCAGCGCGGCGGCGGCTAAAGGCAGCGCATGACCGAGAGCTTTTCCTTTTCTCTACTCGCCACCGACGGCAAGGCGCGGCGCGGCGAAATCTCCATGCCGCGCGGCAAGATCCGCACGCCGGCCTTCATGCCGGTCGGCACGGGCGGCACCGTCAAGGCCATGTATATGGACCAGGTGCGCGGCGTCGGCGCCGACATCATCCTGGGCAACACCTATCACCTGATGCTGCGCCCGGGCGCCGAGCGTGTCGCGCGATTGGGCGGCCTGCACGAATTCGCCCGCTGGCCGCATCCGATCCTGACCGATTCCGGCGGTTTCCAGGTGATGTCGCTGTCGAAGCTCAGGAAGCTGACCGAGCAGGGCGTCACCTTCCGCTCGCATATCGACGGTTCGCCCTATGAAATGTCGCCGGAGCGCTCGATCGAAATCCAGGGCCTGCTCGATTCCGACATCCAGATGCAGCTCGACGAATGCACCGCGCTGCCGGCGGACGAGAACGAAATCGAGCGGGCGATGGAGCTGTCGCTGCGCTGGGCCGAGCGCTGCAAGACGGCTTTTGGCGACCAGCCCGGCAAGGCGATGTTCGGCATCGTGCAAGGCGGCGACAATGAAAAGCTGCGCGTGCGTTCCGCGCAGGCGCTGTCCGCCATGGGGCTCAAAGGCTACGCAGTCGGCGGTCTCGCGGTCGGCGAGCCGCAGGCTGTGATGCTGGAGATGCTCGACATCACCTGTCCGGAACTGCCGGCGGAAAAGCCGCGCTACCTGATGGGCGTCGGCACGCCCGACGACATCGTGAAGTCGGTGGCGCGCGGCATCGACATGTTCGATTGCGTGATGCCGACAAGGGCGGGGCGCCACGGGCTTGCCTATACACGGCGCGGCAAGATCAACCTGCGCAACGCCCGCCACGCCGACGATCCACGCCCGTTGGACGAAGAGAGCGACTGCCCGGCCGCGCGCGACTATTCCCGCGCCTATCTGCACCACCTTGTGCGCTCGCAGGAAGCGCTCGGTGCCATGCTGCTGACCTGGAACAACCTGTCCTACTATCAGAAGCTGATGCAGGACATTCGCAATGCGATCGAGGCCGGCCAGTTTGAGACCCGAACGGCGGCGATCTCGGAAGGCTGGGCGAGGGGCGATCTACCGGCTCTGTAGCGCTTGATCCTGCGGGTCTGGATCGATCTTCGGAAAGCTCAGGCATCGGATCAAAAGTATTACAGCGCGTTGGCGATCGCCTGGAAGGCATCGATCGTCGCGTACTCCATGGCGTTGCCGCTGTTGTTGTAGTCGACATAGGCCGAGGTTTTGGCGATGACGACCTTGCGCGCCGGGTTGACGTAGATGAACTGGCCATAGATGCCGATGGCCGAGAAGTCGCCCTGCGGCTTGCCGGGTATCCACCATTGGTAGCCATAGCCGAACGGCACGCCGGCGGCTGCGTCTTCGCGGCCCGGCGTCAGATAGGGCGCGTCGGGTGTCACCGAGGCATGCACCCACACTGCCGGCACGATCTGCTCGCCCTTCCAGTTGCGCCCCTCGTTCAGATAAAGCAGCCCGAAGCGGGCATAGTCGCGCAGCACCGCATTGAGCCCGCCGGCGGCGATCGTTTCTTTCTTCTGATCGACCAGCCAGTAGGCATCGGCCTCGGGACCGAGACGCGACCACAGCCGCTCCTTGAAATAGTCGGGCAGGGGCTTTCCGGTGGCACCCTCCAGCACCATGCCCAGCACCTGCGTATCGGCCGAGACATAGCGGTTGACCGTACCTTGCGGGCGCTCGTTCTTCAGATGGGCGGTGAAATCGTCCACCGAGCCGGTCAGGATCTGGATGATGTAGCGCACGACGTCGGAGTTGAGGTCGCCATAATCCTCGTTGAATCCAACGCCGGACGCCATCTGCAGCACGTTCTTGACCTTGACGCCCTTGTAGCCGCCCTCGGCCAGCAGCGGCGCGTATTTCTCCACCGGGTCGTCCAGCTTGATGAGACCGTCGGCAACCGCGTTGCCAATCAGGAACGAGATGGTCGACTTCGAAACCGACATGGCGATCGATTGCGTTTGTGCGCTGTTGCCGCGCCGGTATTCCTCATGGACGATCACGCCGTCCTTGATGACCAGCAGGCCGGTGGTCTGGGATTGTTCGATCCAGTCGGCGATCGTACGGGTCTCGCCGCCCGACACATATGTTTCCGGAAGCGGCCGTTCGGCTTTTGGAAGGTCGCTCACCTCGGCGCCACGCTCGATGCGGACGGAAGGATAGGTCTTGTAGAACGAGCGGAAATTCTCGTCGATCACATCCGGCTTGAACAGGTTCGCATAGATATAGACCGCATGCAGTTCCTTGATCTTCTGGCGGAAGACGAAGCCACCGACGAGCGCAACGACGACAGTGAGCACAACGACGCGCAATGCCCAACGCCAGAATGTCCGCATGAAAATCCTCCCCAAAACCGCTCTGACGGCGGCTCTCATGACTATGCCGATTTTGAAGCCGTCAAAGGAAGATGTGTCAATCTCGGCGCCACTGTCGGCCCTTCCGCCTTTAAGCCGTGGTTAAGGCGCGCCAGACATGCTTTCGGCGGGAGGATTCGCGCGGATCTCGGAGTGGACGATGTTGTGTCAGCCAATCGACCGTCGTTTGTTTTTGACCGGTGCGGTCGCCGCTCTGGCGCTGCCTTGCCTGCTGGCCAATGCGGCAGCCATGCCGACCATGGATGAAGTGGCTGCCGATCCGGCCATTCCCGCGCTTGGCAACCCGCAAGGCGACGTCACCATCGCCGAATATGTCGATTTTCAATGCCCGGTCTGCAAACTGGCCTTCATCGAGCTCAAGAAACTGCTCGCGGAAGACGCAGGCATCCGTCTGGTCATGAAGGACTGGCCGATCTTTGGAGACGCGTCGCGCTACGCGGCCAAAATGGCGCTCGCCACCAGCGATAGCGGCCACTATGGGCAGGCGGTGGATGCCCTGATGACGGCCGAGGGCCGGCTGTCGGAGCGCCGCACGGATACGATCCTGGCCGATGCCGGCATCGACCTTGCCAGGACGCGTGCAAATCTGGCCGAGCGCGGTGCCGGGATCGACGCGCTGCTTGTCCGCAACGAGAGCCAGGCCAGTGCCTTCAAGCTGCGTGGCACACCGGCACTGGTGGTGGGCGGCCGCCTGTTCCGTCACGGTCTGTCGCTGGACGAACTCAGGACGGCGGTTCGTCAAGCCAGGTCCTGACCCTACCCAAGGCGGCGCTTGAAACGCCGCCGCCAGTCTGCCAGAACGACCGCATCAGCAAGGGCACCAGCGAGGCGGAGCCGTGAAGACTTTTTTCGTTCAGTTCAAATGCGAGCTCGGCAAGGCCTATGACGTGGCAAGCGCGCTGGCCGACGCCGAGATCGCTTCCGAAATCTATTCGACCGCCGGTCACTACGACCTGATGGCGAAGTTCTACATCGATGACGATCAGGATGTCGGCCATTTCGTCAACGAGAAGGTGCAGGTCATTCCCGGCATCAAGGATACGTTCACGACCGTCACCTTCCGGGCGTTCTGACGCTCGCCTTCCGGGTGACCGTTTTTTCGGCATGCGGCTGCCCATAACAGTGCTTTGCCGCCTTGCCATTGTGCAACCAGCCGACATTGTTGGCTAGGCCTGATGCAAATCACCGATTGCGCTTGATTTTCTTCCCCGACGCCAGTTCAAATGGCTTCAGAGGGGAGTACGCGATTGGCAGCTTTCGACGAGATGCTTCCGGAAACTACCGGGCTGAGAAGACCATACTCGGCTTATGATCGTTGGCTAAAAGAACAAGACCCGGCCAGACTGGCCCAGAAGATGGAGGATGCGGAGCGCGTCTTCCGGAAAACCGGCATCACCTTCGCCGTTTACGGCGAGCAGGAGGCCTCCGAGCGCCTCATCCCCTTTGACATCGTGCCCCGCATCATTGCCGGCCAGGAATGGCGCCGGCTGGCGCTCGGCATCGAGCAGCGCGTGCAGGCGTTGAACGCGTTTCTGGATGACATCTATCATCGCCAGGAAATCCTGCGCGCCGGACGCGTGCCCCGGCAGCTGATCGCCGACAACGAGGCCTTCCTGCCCGAGATGATCGGGGTTCGTCCGCCGGCAGGCGTCTACACCCACATCATCGGGGTCGACATCGTCCGCATCAGTGAGAACGAGTTCTACGTTCTGGAGGACAATGCGCGCACGCCGTCGGGCGTCTCCTACATGCTGGAGAACCGCGAGACGATGATGCAGCTCTTTCCGGAGTTGTTCCAGCAGATCAAGGTGCGGCCGGTGGAGAACTATCCGGCGCTGCTCCGGCAATCGCTGGCGGCGGTCAGGCCGAAGGGCGTCGACGGCACGCCGACCATCGCGGTGCTGACCCCGGGCATCTACAACTCCGCCTATTACGAACACGCCTTTCTTGCCGACCAGATGGGCGTGCAACTGGTGGAGGGTTCGGACCTGCGCGTCGTCGACGGCCATGTCGCGATGCGCACGACCGAAGGCTACAAGCAGATCGACGTGCTCTACCGCCGCGTCGACGATGCCTATCTGGACCCGCTGACCTTCAAGCCCGATTCAGCGCTCGGCGTGCCAGGCATCATGGACGTCTACCGCGCCGGCAACATCACCATCGCCAATGCGCCGGGCACCGGCATTTCCGACGACAAGGCGATCTATTCCTACATGCCGGAAATCGTCGAATTCTACACCGGCCGCAAGCCGATCCTCGGCAACATCCCGACCTGGCGCTGCTCGGAGCCGGACAGCCTGAAATATGTGCTGGAGCATCTGTCCGAGCTGGTCATCAAGGAGGTTCACGGGTCGGGCGGCTACGGCATGCTGGTCGGTCCGGCCGCGACCAGAAAGGAATGCGAGGAGTTCGGCAAGAAACTCGCCGCCAAGCCGTCGAACTATATCGCCCAGCCGACCCTTGCGCTCTCGACGTGCCCGATCATGACCGAAAAGGGTCTGGCGCCGAGGCACGTCGACCTCAGGCCCTATGTGCTCGTCTCCGACCGCATCCAGCTGGTGCCCGGCGGCCTGACCCGTGTCGCGCTGAAGGAAGGCTCGCTCGTGGTGAATTCGTCTCAGGGCGGCGGGACGAAGGATACGTGGGTGTTGGATGACTAGCGGCTGGTCGGCAATCGGCAGTCGGCAGTCGGTCTCAGATCACGAGCCGCCGCTCGGTTCTGAAAACAGCAAGATCGGCTCATATCGCGATCTAAGAGTGTGGAACCTGGCTATTGAATTGGCTGTCGACTGTTACGAACAGACCAGAGCTTTTCCGCAATCTGAATTGTATGGACTTACATCTCAGTTGAGACGAGCAGCCACTTCCGTGGCGGCCAATATCGCGGAAGGATATGGTCGGGAAAATACCGGTTCTTACGTCCAGTTCCTTCGCATCGCTCAAGGTTCGCTGAAGGAATTCGAGACGCACATCATAATTTCTACCCGCGTTGGCTTTCTCGAGGCGGAAGCACAACGACGCTTTTTGGCTCAGGCAAACGATATCGGTCGGATGCTTCGGGCCTTGATACGCAGTCTCCAACGGGCAAGCTGATGGCGCTGATACGCATACCCTTCCGATCTGCCGACTGCCGACTGCCGATTGCCGCCGGGAGGCCCAGCTAATGCTTCTCGGACGCACCGCCAACGGCCTTTACTGGATGAACCGCTATATCGAGCGGGCTGAGAACATGGCGCGCCTGGTCGATGCCGGTCTGCGCATGGCGCTGACACGTACGCAGGATGCTTCCGAGGAATGGCACTCCGTTGTCATCAGTGCCGGTTCCGATGTCGCCTTCGCGCAGAAATATTCCGAGTTCACCGCTGCCAATGTCGCAGATTTCCTGCTGCGCGACACGTCGAACCCGTCCAGCGTGATGTCGTCCATCGAAACCGCGCGCAACAACGCCCGCATGGTGCGCACGGCGCTGACACGCGAGACGTGGGAAAGCACCAACGAGGCCTGGATGGCCCTGAAGCGCATTCTGGCCAAGCCGATCGACCAGCGCGAACTGCCGACCGTGCTCGACGCCGTCAAACGCGAGACGGCGCTGATCCGCGGCGCCTTCTACGGCACCATGCTGCGCAACGAGATCTTCGATTTCTCGCAGCTCGGCACCTATCTCGAACGCGCCGACAACACGGCGCGCATCCTCGACGTGAAGTATTACGTGCTTCTGCCGTCGATTTCCTGGGTCGGTTCGACGCTCGACAACTACCAGTGGGAATCGATCCTGCGCTCGGTGTCGGCGCACCGCTCCTACCGCTGGGTGTATGAGGCCGAATACAAACCGACGAACATCGCCGACTATCTGATCGTCAATGCGCGCATGCCGCGCTCGCTGACGTTCTGCTACCGCTTCATCCTCGAACATCTGAATTTCCTTGGCAGCGACTATGGCGCGCGCCATGCCTGTCACACCACCGCCGAGCGTATCCACGCAATGCTGAAAGTCGGCTCGATCAAGGACGTCTTCGACGCCGGCTTGCACGAATTCCTCGGCAATTTCATCGCCGAGAACACGCGGCTCGGCGACGAGATCGCCGAGGACTACCGGTTCTACTAGGATCACCATGCGCCTCAGGATCACGCACCGGACCGAATACAGTTACGACGCGCCGGTCAGCTATGCGCTGCAGCGCATAAGGCTGGTGCCAAGCTCCGGCCCGACCCAGACGGTGCGTTCATGGGCGCTGCGGATCGAGGGCGCCAGGGAAGAAGTCCATTTCAGCGACCAGTTCGCCAACGATACGCGGCTGGTCAGCGTCGAAGGCGCGCCGCAGATGATCGCGATCGAGGCCAGCGGCGAGGTCGAGACGCTCGACAAGGCCGGTGTCTACGGCAAGCATTATGGTTTCGCGCCGCTCTGGCTGTTCCTGCGCGAAACGCCGCTGACGGCGCCGGGCGAGGGCATCCGCGCGCTGATCCGGACGCTCGGCGAGGGAACCGAGATCGAGCGGCTGCACAGATTGATGGAAACGGTGCGTGACAGGATCGACTACCGGCCGGGCTCCACCAGCGCCGAAACGGTTGCCGAGGAGGCGCTGAGCTTGGGCACCGGCGTCTGCCAGGACCACAGCCACGTCTTCATCGCGGCGTCCAGGCTGCTGGGGCTGCCGGCGCGTTATGTCAGTGGCTATCTGATGATGGACGGCGTCTCCGAGCAGGCCGCGAGCCACGCCTGGGCGGAGGCGCATGTCGCGGGCCTGGGCTGGGTGTCGTTCGACGCCGCCAACGGCATTTCCCCGGATGAGCGCTACGTGCGGGTGGCGACCGGCCGCGACTATCGCGATGCCATGCCGGTCTCCGGAATTCGTGTGGGGCAGGGGCAGGAACAGCTCGCCGTTTCCATTACCGTGACACAACAATAGGATCGCGCGGTGCGAAGGGTAGCCTGCGAGGCTTGCCTTTTGCGGTTCTGCAATATAATACACATGTTAATTAATTAAACGATTGCCGAGGGAAGAGGCGTGATGGACAGCAATGAGTTTCGCGATTGGTCGCGGCGCGCGGCGGACTGGGGCGCCGACTACCGGGACACCGTGCGCGACCGGCCGGTGCGCCCGCGGGTGACGCCGGGCTCCATCCAGCACAGCGTCGAGGCATCGCCGCCCGAACAGGCGGAGCCGATGGAGGCGATCTTCGCCGATTTCGAGGCCAAGATCATGCCCGGCATGACCCATTGGCAGCATCCGCGGTTCTTTGCCTATTTCCCCGCCAATGCCGCGCGCGTGTCGGTGATCGCCGAATATCTGGTCACTGCGGTCGCCGCCCAATGCATGCTGTGGCAGACCTCTCCGGCCGCCACTGAACTCGAAACCAAGATGATCGACTGGCTGCGCCAGGCGCTCGGCCTGCCGGAAGGTTTTTCGGGCGTGATCCAGGATTCGGCGTCCTCGGCGACCTTGGCGGCGGTGCTGACTATGCGCGAGCGCGCGCTCGGCTGGGAAGGCAACAGCAAGGGCCTGTCCGGCCAGAAGCGGCTGCGCGTCTACTGCTCGAACCAGGTCCACACCTCCATCGACCGTGCCATCTGGGTGGCCGGCATCGGCGACGAGAACCTCGTGCGCATCCCGACGGCAGGCGCGTTGCGCAGCATGGACATGGCCGCGCTCGAAGCCGCCATCCGCGCCGACAAGGAAGCGGGCATGCAGCCGGCCGGTATCATCGCCTGCGTCGGCGGCACCAGCACCGGTGGCACCGACGACATCGCCGCCGTCGCCGACATCGCGCGCCGTCACGGCCTTTACCTGCATGTCGACGCGGCCTGGGCCGGTTCGGCGATGATTTGCCCGGAGTACCGGCACTTCTGGGCCGGGATCGAAAAGGCCGATTCCATCGTCTTCAACCCGCACAAATGGCTGGGCGCCAGTTTCGACTGCTCGATCCAGTTCGTGCGCGATCCCGAGAGCCATGTGCGGACCCTGGCGATCAAGCCGGAATATCTGAAGACGCACGGCCATGACGGCATCATCAACTACTCCGAATGGACGGTGACGCTGGGCCGGCGGTTCCGGGCGCTCAAATTGTGGTTCCTGATGCGCGCGCACGGGCTCGAAGGGCTGCGCACGATGATCCGCAACCACGTTGCCTGGAGTGTTGCCCTTGCCGAGCGCCTGCGCAACGAGCCGGACTTCGAGATCGTCACCGAGCCGATGCTGTCGCTGTTTTCCTTCCGCCATCGCGCGCCGCAGGGCGTCGATGCCGACGAGCACAATCTGAGGCTGGTCAACGCCATCAACGACGATGGTTTCATCTACTTGACCCAGACGCGCGTCGAGGACCGCGTGGCGATCCGCTTCCAGGTCGGTCAGTTCGACGCCACCAGGGAAGACGTCGAGGCGGCATTCGACGCGATCGTGCAGACGGCCCGCCGCCTGGCTTAGCGCGGACATCGATAGCCGGCGAAATGCAGTGGCGCCTCCGGCGCCGCTTTCCTGTTGCATGCTGGCGGCTTTCCCGTGCTTTCGTTTTCGGCTATGGGTAAGAAAAACGAAAATGGGAAGGGCCGCCATGTATCTGTCGCCGCGTCACGCCGAGATCATCCAGATGGCGAAGGAGGCGGGGCGCGTGCTGGTCGACGACCTCGCCGCGCATTTCGAAGTGACGCCGCAGACCATCCGCAAGGATCTCAACGACTTGTGCGATCAGCGGCTGCTGACGCGCATCCACGGCGGCGCGCTGTTTCCATCCGGCATCGAAAACATGGAGTATGAGGCGCGGCGCAAGATCGCCGCTGACGAGAAGGAAGCGATCGGCCGCGCCGCCGCCCGCCTCATCCCCGACAACGCCTCCCTCTTCATCAATATCGGCACCACGACGGAATCCGTCAGCAAGGCGCTTCTGGATCACACCGGTTTGATGGTGATCACCAATAACATCAATGTTGCCAACAGGATGCGCGTCTATCCTTCGATAGAGGTGGTGATTGCCGGCGGCGTCGTGCGCGGATCGGACGGCGGTATCGTCGGCGAAGCGGCGGTCGATTTCATCAAGCAGTTCAAGGTCGACTACGCGGTGATCGGTGCCTCGGCCATCGACCATGATGGCGCGCTGCTCGATTTCGATTTTCGCGAAGTGAAAGTGGCGCAGGCCATCATCGCCAACACGCGCCACGTCATCCTGGTTTCGGATCGCACCAAATTCGAACGCACGGCACCCGTGCGCATCGGTCATCTCTCGCAGGTCAACACCTTCATTACGGACCGCTGCGATATTCCTTCTATCCGCAGGATCTGCGAGGAATCCGAGGTGCAGCTCATCGAAACATCGCGCCCCTGACGTGCGGAGGTTGTGGGCGGTAACAAGTCCGTGAATTTCGTTTGACATTCGTTCTGTTTTCGAAATAATCCTAATCTGCTTTCGGAATGTGGCTCTGCATGCTGCAACGCGAAAAGGCGGGAGGGCATTTTGGACGCAGCTCCGGTCCACGACATTTTCGTCATTGGCGGCGGCATCAATGGCTGCGGCATCGCGCGTGACGCGGTCGGTCGCGGTTATTCCGTGTTCCTGGCCGAAATGAACGATCTGGCCAGCGGCACGTCCTCCGGCTCGACCAAGCTGATCCATGGCGGCCTGCGCTACCTCGAATTCTACGAGTTTCGGCTTGTCCGCGAGGCGCTGATGGAGCGCGAGGTGCTGTGGCGCAACGCGCCCCACATCATCTGGCCGATGCGCTTCGTGCTGCCTTATTTCGCCGGCGGCCCGCGCCCGGCCTGGATGTTGCGCCTCGGCCTGTTCCTCTACGATCATATCGGCGGCCGCAAGGCGCTGCCGGCAACCCGTACGCTCGACATGAAGCGCGACGTCGCCGGCAAGCCGTTGAAGCCGATCTTCTCCAAGGCGTTCGAATATTCAGACGGCTGGGTCAACGATGCCCGTCTCGTCGTGCTCAACGCCCGCGATGCCGCCGACCGTGGCGCCGTTATCCGCACGCGCACCCGGGTGGTGGCCGCGCGGCGCGACAACGATATATGGACGATCACCATCGAGGATTTGCGCAGCCGCGCCATCGAAACCGTGCAAGCGAGGCTGCTCGTCAATGCGGCCGGCCCGTGGGTTGACCATGTCCTGTCCGAAACCGTCGGCAAGAACGATGTCCACAATGTACGTCTCGTGCAGGGCAGCCATATCGTCGTGCGCAAGAAGTTCGACGATCCGCGCGCCTATTTCTTCCAGAACAAGGATGGCCGCATCATCTTCGCCATCCCCTACGAGGACGAATTCACGCTGATCGGCACCACGGATCGCGACTTTACCGGCGATCCCCACGATGTGAAGATCAGCGACGGCGAGATCGACTATCTTTGCGATGCGGCAAGCGAATATTTTGCCCAGCCGGTGCTGCGCGACGACATCGTCTGGACCTATTCCGCCGTGCGCCCGCTCTATGACGACGGCGCCTCCAAGGCCCAGGAAGCGACGCGCGACTATGTGCTGAAGGCCGAGGGCGGTGCAGGGCTCGCGCCGCTCGTCAACGCCTTTGGCGGCAAGATCACCACCTACCGCCGGCTGGCTGAATCCATGATCGAGAAGATCGAGGAGTTCCTTGGCAAGCGCGGCCCTTCCTGGACGGTTAGTGCCCCGCTTCCCGGCGGCGATTTCCCGGCCACCGGCTACGAGGCCGAGGTGACCAGACTGAAACAGGCCTACGCCTTCCTCGATCCGCGCCTGGCGCGGCGCCTTGTGCGCCTCTACGGCACGCGGGCGCATGCCTTGCTCGGCCCAGCCAGGTCCATCGCCGATCTCGGCCAGGATTTCGGCGGCGATCTGTACGAGGCCGAGGTTCGCTATCTGGTCGAGCACGAGTGGGCTGAGACCGCGCAGGACATCCTTTGGCGCAGGACCAAGCGAGGCCTGCATTTCGACCGTAAACAGACCGCGGAACTGGAGGCATTCCTGCGCCGCATCTGCGGGCCGCACATAGCCGCGGCCGAATAAGCGCAGCAGAGGGGGGAGGAACCGGATGCTGGAACTTAGAAACGTCGCGAAGGTCGTTGGCGGCCTGTCGCACATCAACGACGTGTCGTTGACGCTGCAGCACGGCTCGCTGAACGTGCTTCTGGGGCCGACGCTGTCGGGTAAAACCAGCCTGATGCGGCTGATGGCCGGGCTCGACCGGCCGACCTCGGGTTCGATCTGGTTCGACGGCGCTGACGTCACCGGTATGCCGGTGCAGAAGCGCAACGTCGCCATGGTCTACCAGCAGTTCATCAATTATCCGGCGATGACCGTCTATGAGAACATCGCCTCGCCGCTGCGCGTCGCCGGCGTCGATCGTGCCACCATCGATCGCGAGGTGCGGCAGGCCGCTGAACTCCTGAAGCTCACACCTTATCTGCAGCGCACGCCGCTCAACCTGTCCGGTGGCCAACAGCAGCGCACCGCCTTGGCGCGCGCCATCGTCAAGAATGCCAGGCTGGTCCTGCTCGACGAGCCGCTCGCCAATCTGGATTACAAGCTGCGCGAGGAACTGCGCGCCGAACTGCCGAAGATATTTGCCGAGGCCGGCACCATCTTCGTCTACGCCACGACCGAACCGCATGAGGCGTTGCTGCTCGGCGGCAACACCGCCACCCTGTCCGAGGGCAGGATCACCCAGTTCGGGCCGACCATCGATGTCTTCCGCAAGCCGGACGACTTGATCACCGCGCGAACCTTCGCCGATCCGCCGCTCAATGCCATCGTGCTGCGCAAGGCGGGCGCGAAGTTCCTGCTCGACGGCGGCGCCGGCATTCCGGTTCCGGCCGATCTCAGGGACATCGCCGATGCCAGCTACACGATCGGCTTCCAGCCGCACCATCTGTCGCTGCAGCGGCCGAATGAGCAGGCCGTGCCGGTGCGCGCCAAGGTGTCGATCACCGAAATCACCGGCTCGGAAAGTTTCGTCCATCTCGATTTCGCCGATGTCCGCTGGGTGATGCTCAGCCACGGCATTCTCGATCTCAAGGCCGACGAGGAGGTCGAGGTGTTCATCGATCCGCGCCACATCATGGTGTTCGACGCTTCAGGCCGCTCGGTCGGCGCGCGCCGGCTGGCGGCATAGGAGCGCGATATGGCACGCATCGACCTCAACCACATTCGCCACTCCTACCTGCCAAACCCGCAGAAAGAGAGCGATTTCGCGCTGAAGGAGGTGCACCACACCTTCCAGGATGGCGGTGCCTACGCGCTGCTCGGACCGTCCGGCTGCGGCAAGACCACGCTGCTCAACATCATCTCCGGCCTGCTGCACCCTTCGCATGGCGAGCTTTTGTTCAACGGCCGCGATGTCACCCACCTGTCGACGCAGGAGCGCAACATCGCCCAGGTGTTCCAATTCCCGGTCATCTACGACACCATGACCGTCTACGACAATCTGGCCTTCCCGCTGCGCAACCGCGCCGTGCCGGAAGCCGATGTCGACCGCAAGGTCCGCGAGACGCTCGACATGATCGGCCTCGCCGACTGGGCCAAGCGCAAGGCGAGGGGGCTGACCGCCGACCAGAAGCAGAAGATTTCGCTCGGTCGCGGCCTGGTGCGCTCCGATGTCAACGCAATCCTGTTCGACGAGCCGCTGACCGTCATCGACCCGCACATGAAGTGGGTCCTGCGCTCGCAGCTCAAGCAACTCCATCGCCGCTTCGGCTACACCATGGTCTACGTCACCCACGACCAGACCGAGGCACTGACCTTCGCTGACCAGGTCGTCGTCATGTATGACGGCGGCATCGTCCAGATCGGCACGCCGGCGGAGTTGTTCGAACGCCCCAGCCATACCTTCGTTGGCTATTTCATCGGCTCGCCCGGCATGAACGTGCTGCCGGTGGAGATCGACGGCAAGACGGCCAAATTCGGTTCGCTGGCCGTGGTGCTGCCGGGTGCACCCGAGAAGACGGGCGGCACGATGGAACTCGGCATCCGGCCCGAACATGTGCGGCTCGGCCGCGTCGGCATCGCCGTGTCGATTACCAAGGTCGAGGATGTCGGCCGCCACAAGGTGGTGCGCGCCAGGCTTGAGGGCCACGAGATCGCGGCCATTATCGGCGAGGACGAGGAAATCCCCGCCGAGCCGAAACTGCGCTTCGACCCCGCCGGCATCAATGTCTACGCCAACTCCTGGCGCGTCGAGATGGGGGCCTGACCGTGGAAAAGACCTGGAACAACAAGGCCTGGTTCCTCGTCCTGCCGGTGCTGGTGCTGGTGGCGTTCTCGGCGGTGATCCCGCTGATGACGGTCGTCAACTATTCGGTGCAGGACACGTTCGGCAACAACCAGTTCTTCTGGGCCGGCACCGAGTGGTTCCAGGAACTGCTCACTTCCTCGCGCTTCTGGCAGTCGATGGGCCGCAATCTGGTCTTTTCGGGCATCATCCTGGCAATCGAAGTGCCGCTCGGCATCCTGATCGCGCTCAACATGCCGAAAAAGGGCTGGGGCGTGCCGGTCTGCCTGGTGCTGATGGCCTTGCCGCTGCTCATTCCGTGGAACGTCGTCGGCACCATCTGGCAGGTGTTCGGCCGCAACGACATCGGCCTGTTCGGCTATTACCTCAACCAGATCGGCATCGACTACAACTACGTCCAGGATCCCTTCGATGCCTGGATCACCGTCATCATCATGGACATCTGGCATTGGACGAGCCTCGTCGTTCTCCTGTGTTATGCCGGCCTCGTCTCCATTCCGGACGCCTTCTACCAGGCCGCCAAGATCGACGGCGCCTCGCGCTGGGCGGTGTTCCGCTACATCCAGCTGCCGAAGATGCAGCGCGTGCTCCTGATCGCCGTGCTGTTGCGCTTCATGGACTCATTCATGATCTACACCGAGCCCTTCGTCGTCACCGGCGGCGGCCCCGGTAATTCCACCACCTTCCTCTCCATCGATCTCGTCAAGATGGCGCTCGGCCAGTTCGATCTCGGCCCGGCGGCGGCGATGTCGCTGGTCTACTTCCTCATCATCCTGTTGCTGTCGTGGGTGTTCTACACCGTCATGACCAACTACGACGCGGAGCGCTGACATGACGGGCGCCAACGAACGTTTGTCTGGCCCGCTGGATGCGGCCGTTGCCGCCGGCGCGCTGGCCAGTGGCCTGTCGCAGGAGGATCTGGCGCGGCGCATGCGCAAGCGCGGTGAGGAATCGCGGTTCTGGTGGATGGTGCCCACGCTCTACATCGTCTTCCTGCTCCTGCCGATCTACTGGCTCGTCAATATGAGCTTCAAGACCAACACGGAGATCATTTCCGGGCTGACGCTCTATCCGCACGAGCCGACGCTCAGGAACTACGCCATCATCTTCACCGATCCGTCCTGGTATCGCGGTTACATCAATTCCATCACCTATGTCGTTATGAACATGGTGATTTCCATCGCAGTCGCCTTGCCGGCCGCCTATGCTTTCTCGCGCTACCGCTTCCTTGGCGACAAGCATCTGTTCTTCTGGCTGCTCACCAACCGCATGGCGCCGCCGGCGGTGTTCGCGCTGCCCTTCTTCCAGCTCTATTCGGCCTTCGGCCTCATCGACACGCACATCGCCGTAGCGCTCGCCCACTGCCTGTTCAACGTGCCGCTGGCGGTGTGGATCCTGGAAGGTTTCATGTCCGGCGTGCCGAAGGAGATCGACGAGACGGCCTATATCGACGGCTACTCGTTCCCGCGCTTCTTCTTCAAGATCTTCATGCCGCTGATCGCCTCGGGCATCGGCGTCGCCGCCTTCTTCTGCTTCATGTTCTCCTGGGTCGAATTGCTGATCGCCCGCACGCTGACCACCACCGACGCCAAGCCGATCGCCGCCGTCATGACGCGCACGGTTTCGGCCGCCGGCATGGACTGGGGGCTGCTGGCGGCGGCAGGCGTGCTGACGCTGGTCCCGGGCGCGGTGGTGATCTGGTTCGTGCGCAACTACATCGCCAAGGGTTTCGCGCTGGGGAGGGTGTGACATGAACATCGATTTTTCATGGATGGCATGGACCTGGCAGACCGCCACCTTCTTCGCCACCATCGCGCTTCTGCTCTTCGGCATGGCGGCGTGGGAATATGTCTCGCCGGGTGGAAACCCGCGTGTCGGCGTGCTGCGCTTCGAGACGACGCGCGGCGACCGCCTCTTCATTTCGCTGCTCGGCAGCGCCTTCATCCATCTCGCTTGGCTGGGTCTTGTCGGACCCAGCCTGTGGTGGGCTCTCGCTCTCTCCGTGGTCTACGCCATCGCGGTGTTCCGCTACGCATAGAGGGAGAAAAGGCTGGAGCGGCCGCGTGCCGGCGACCGCTCCAAATCGCACCTGTAACCTTGCAACTGGAGGAAACGAAATGCGACGGCAAATATTAGCATCGACGAGTGCGCTTGCACTTCTCTTCTGCGTGAACCAGGCCTTTGCGGGCATGGACGAGGCCAAGGCGTTCCTGGACAAGGAGATCGGCGATGTTTCGACGCTCTCTCGCGCCGACCAGGAAAAGGAAATGCAGTGGTTCATCGACGCCGCCAAGCCGTTCGCCGGCATGGAAATCAAGGTCGTGTCGGAAACCATCACCACGCACAGCTACGAATCGCAGGTTCTGGCACCCGCTTTCACCGCCATCACCGGCATCAAGCTGACGCACGACACCATCCAGGAAGGTGACGTGGTCGAGAAGATCCAGACCCAGATGCAGACCGGGCAGAACCTCTATGACGGCTGGGTCAACGATTCCGACCTGATCGGCACGCACTGGCGCTACAAGCAGGTGCGCAACCTCAGCGACTGGATGGCCAACGAAGGCAAGGACGTCACCAATCCGAACCTCGACCTCGCCGATTTCATCGGCACCTCGTTCACCTCGGCGCCCGACAAGAAGCTTTACCAACTCCCCGACCAGCAGTTCGCGAACCTCTACTGGTTCCGCTACGACTGGTTCAACGACGAGAAGAACAAGGCCGAATTCAAGGCCAAATACGGCTACGACCTCGGCGTTCCGGTCAATTGGTCGGCTTATGAGGACATCGCCGCCTTCTTCACCGGCCGCGAGATCGAAGGCAAGAAGGTCTTCGGCCACATGGACTACGGCAAGAAGGACCCGTCGCTGGGCTGGCGCTTCACCGATGCCTGGCTGTCGATGGCCGGCAATGGCGACAAGGGCATTCCGAACGGCAAGCCGGTCGACGAATGGGGCATCAGGGTCGATGCCGGCGATCGTCCTGTCGGTTCCTGCGTGGCGCGCGGCGGCGACACCAACGGCCCGGCTTCGGTCTATGCCATCCAGAAATATCTCGACTGGCTGAAGGCCTATGCACCGGCAGAGGCGCAAGGCATGACCTTCTCCGAATCCGGTCCGGTTCCGGCGCAGGGCGGCGTGGCGCAGCAGATGTTCTGGTACACCGCCTTCACCGCCGACATGGTCAAGGACGGCCTGCCGGTGATGAATGCCGACGGCACGCCGAAGTGGCGCATGGCGCCGAGCCCGCATGGCGTCTACTGGAAGGACGGCATGAAGCTCGGCTACCAGGATGTCGGTTCCTGGACGCTGATGAAGTCGACGCCGGACGACCGCGCCAAGGCCGCCTGGCTCTACGCGCAGTTCGTCACGTCGAAGACGATCGACGTCAAGAAAAGCCATGTCGGACTGACCTTCATCCGCGAGAGCACGATCCACCACAAGAGCTTCACCGACCGTGCGCCGAAGCTCGGCGGCCTGATCGAGTTCTACCGCTCGCCGGCCCGCGTGCAGTGGTCGCCGACCGGCACCAACGTGCCGGACTATCCGAAGCTCGCACAGCTCTGGTGGCAGAATGTCGGCGATGCATCCTCCGGCGCCAAGACGGCTCAGGAGGCGATGGATTCGCTCTGCGCCGAACAGGAAAAGGTGCTTGGCCGCCTCGAGAAGGCAGGCGTGCAGGGCGAGATCGGCCCGAAGCTCGCCGAGGAGCACGATCTTGAGTATTGGAACAAGGAAGCCGTCGCCAGCGGCAACATCGCGCCTCAGCTCAAGATCGAGCCCGAGAAGGACAAGCCGATCACCATCAACTATGACGAGCTGGTGAAGAGCTGGCAGAAGTAAGAACGTTCCGGCGTTCTGTCTGTTGAAATCGAGGGGAGGCGGTTTGCACCGGCTCCCTTCTTCATATCGCAGCCGAGGGAGGCATCATGTCCGGTTATGTTTTGGCCATCGATCAGGGCACCACGTCGTCGCGGGCCATCGTGTTCGACGGCGCGATGAAGCCGGTCGGGACCGGGCAGCAGGAATTCACCCAGCATTTTCCGGCCTCCGGCTGGGTAGAGCATGACCCCGAGGAAATCTGGGCAAGCGTTGTCGCCACGGTCAAGACGGCGCTGAAGAAGGCCGGCCGCCAGGCCGCCGAGATTGCCGCCATCGGCATCACCAACCAGCGCGAGACGGTCGTCATCTGGGACAAGGCGACGGGCAAGCCCATCCACAACGCCATCGTCTGGCAGGACCGCCGCACCGCGCCGCTCTGCGCCAGGCTGCGCAAGCGGGGGCTGGAACCCAAATTCACCAAGAAGACCGGCCTGCTGCTCGATCCCTATTTCTCGGGCACCAAGATTGCCTGGATGCTGGACAAGGTGAAGGGTGCCAGAAAACGCGCCGAACGCGGCGAACTCCTCGCCGGCACCATCGACAGTTTCCTGATCTGGCGCCTGACCGGCGGCAAGGTCCACGCGACCGACGCCACCAACGCCTCGCGCACGCTGGTCTACAACATCGCCACCAATGAATGGGACGCGGAATTGCTCGGCATCCTCGGCATCCCGGCGCGTATGCTTCCCGAGGTTAAGAACTGCGCCGATGATTTTGGAGCAACCGACAAAAACCTCTTCGGCGCCGAAATCCGCATTCTCGGCGTTGCCGGCGACCAGCAGGCCGCGACCATTGGCCAGGCCTGTTTCGAACCCGGCATGATGAAGTCGACTTATGGCACCGGCTGCTTCGCGCTGCTCAACACCGGCACCGACATGGTGCGGTCGAAGAACCGGCTGTTGACGACCATTGCCTACCGGCTTGGCGGCAAGACCACCTACGCGCTGGAGGGCTCGATCTTTGTCGCCGGTGCCGCCGTGCAGTGGCTGCGCGATGGCATCAAGGTGATCGGCAAGGCCGAGCACAGCGGCGAACTCGCCGCCCAGGCCGACGAGGCGCAAAGCGTCTATCTGGTGCCGGCCTTTGTCGGGCTTGGCGCGCCGCATTGGGACGCCGATGCGCGTGGCGCCATCTATGGGCTGACGCGCAATTCGGGGCCGGCGGAATTCGCCCGCGCGGCTTTGGAATCGGTCGCCTTCCAGACGCGCGACCTGCTCGATGCGATGAAGAAGGACTGGAAGACCAACAATGGCAAGACGGTGCTGCGCGTCGATGGCGGCATGGTGGCATCGACCTGGACGATGCAGCGCCTGGCCGACATCCTCGATGCGCCCGTCGACCGGCCCACCATCCTCGAGACGACCGCGCTCGGTGCTGCCTGGCTGGCCGGTTCGCGGGCAGGGGTATGGCCGAAGATGAAGGATTTTGCCAAGGCCTGGGCGCTCGACCGCCGCTTTGCCCCGCAGATGGACGACAAGGTCCGCGCGGCCAAGCTCAAGGGCTGGCGCGATGCGGTCAGGCGCACATTGACGACCTGACGCGCCGGACGGCCGTCTTTATGGCACTAGGTTCTGCCGCTTTCACGCCTCAGTAGGGGCCGTAGCATTGCCGGCGCGGACCGTAGTTCGGCTGGAACGTGTTGTCCCAGGCGCGATACGACCGGTAGTGGGCATAACACCACTGCGTGTGCGCATCGGCGCTGCGATAGACGCGATAGGCTGGCGGTGCGTAGTACCGGTACATGGGTGGTCCGTAGTAGTCGTAGTTGGGCGCATAATAATCGTCAGCGAACGCGCCGCCGAGCAGGGCGCCGGCCGCAAAGGCCCCGAACGGAACCCAGCCGCCATGATGGCCGCCCCAATGATGGCCGCCATGCCAGTGACCGCCGCCCCAGCGCACGAAGTGGCCGCCGCCGCCATGCCAATGACCGCCGCCGCCCCAGCGCGCAAAGTGGCCACCGCCACCGTGCCAGTGACCGCCGCCATGCGGCCATTGCCGGAAAGCAATGTCCTGCACCTTGGCGTCGGTGGCTTGCTTGATCGGAACGTAGATCGGTTGGGCGATGGCAGCCGTCGGCACTGCGAATGCCGCGGCGAGGGCGGTTGCCAGAGCGCCCGAAATGAGCTTGTTCATGGTCGTCTCCTTCGAAGGACAGACCCCTCTACAAACAAACGAATGGACGCTTGCCATTGTTCCGGCGGCCGTGTCGGTTGCGAAAATGTGATCGAAGGTTTTCGGTGGGATCCGGCCTTCCGTTACGTCGCGTGAAGGCAGCCTCGGTCGCCGGTGTCATCCCATCGCGGCGCCATCGATTCCATGGCCGAAGACTATGCTTTCAAAAGGCGTTTTTTCCGGTTGACCGGCTGGGGCACTCTCCCTATGTTCCGCCCACTTTCGGGGCGGGCCGACTTGTCGGAAACGCCTTCGCCTGTGCCGGGCACTGTCCGGCGCCATGGCCACGTCAGGATGGGCCGGTAGCTCAGCGGTAGAGCACGTGACTTTTAATCATGTGGTCGAGGGTTCGATCCCCTCCCGGCTCACCATCCTGACCGTCTGCAAGATGTGATTCCGGCAGATACCGTCGTCCCTGATCCGGCTCCGCGAAGCCGGGTCACAAACCCGCCATTGTCGACGAACTAAATTAGGCGGCGCGCAGGCTGTGCATAACATGCTTGGCCCAATTGCCTGTTTTCAAACGCTCTTCACAGATGAGACATGGCGGCGGAGTTGGATACGGTCCTGTTCGATATGGCGGTGCGCACCGCCAGTGCGCTGCCGTCCGGATTTTCGGAGAAAGTCGTCGACGTCGCCCGCCGCACCGCGGGCCAGATCGTCTTCGATGTCCGGGTCGAGGGCGACTATCGCTTTCAGCGGCTGGCCGGCATTCGCTACCCGACCGGCGAGGTCGGCATCCTGGCGCTGACCAAGAACGGCCAGTCGCTGGAGACCTGCCGGGTCAACGGCACATTGGCCAGTTTCATCGAGCCGCTGGAGACCTGGAGCTATCTGCCGCTGCAGACGCAAGCTTCCGTCGACATTCTGGGGCATACCAGCCTGCTGGTCGCCGCCCTCAGGAACGCCGGCAGTTTTTCCCGCTAGGCGGCGCGACCGAGGCCGACGCCGCCGCTTGCCTCCGCTCTGGCCCTCAAGCCGACGCCGCTGCCGCAAGCCCGGCGGTCAGGTCCGCCTTGATGTCGGCGACATCCTCGAGGCCGATCTGCAGGCGGATCAGCGGGCCTTCATAGCGGGTGGAAACGGTGCGGTCGCCAAGGAAGACCGGAACCGCCAGGCTCTCGAAGCCGCCCCAGGAATAGCCAAGGCCGAAAATCTTCAGCGCGTCGAGGAAGGCATGCGCCTGTTTCTGGCCGCCGCCGGCCAGCACGATCGAGAAGACACCGCTCGAACCGGAAAAATCCCGCTTCCACAGCGCATGGTCAGGGTGGCTGGGTAGCGCCGGGTGCAGCACGCGCGCAACGCCGGGCTGACCTTCCAGCCATCGTGCGATATCGAGCGCGCTCTTGCTGTGATGTTCCAGCCGCACGCCCATCGTACGCAGGCCGCGCAGCACCTGATAGACATCGTCTGGCGCGGCGCAGCAGCCCAGCGCGTCGAATGCTTCGCGCAAGCGCGGCCAGCAGGCCTCGTTGGCGGAAACCGTACCCAACAGCACGTCGGAATGGCCGGCCGGATATTTGGTGGCGGCATGGATCGAGATGTCGACGCCGTGGTCGAGCGGCTTGAAGTAGAGCGGGGTCGCCCAGGTGTTGTCCATCATCACGACGGCGCCGGCGGCGCGCGCCACCTTGGCGATGGCGGGAATGTCCTGCATCTCGAACGTGTTCGAGGCCGGCGATTCGGTGAAGACGATCTTGGTGTTGGGGCGCAGCAGCGCCTTGATGCCGGCGCCGACATGCGGGGCGTAATATTCGACATCGATGCCCAGTCGCTTCAGCATATTATCGGCGAAATGGCGGGTCGGGTGATAGACGCTGTCGACGATCAGCACATGGTCGCCCGCCGAGGCGAAAGCCAGCAGCGGCACGGTCACCGCGGCGAGGCCCGACGGCACCAGGATGGTGCCGGCCGATCCCTCGAGTTCGTCGATGGCGGCTTCCAGTGCGTCCGTCGTCGGCGTGCCACGCGTGCCATAGGTGTATTTCTGGCCGCGCGCCGCCATGGTGCCGGCGTCCGGGTAGAGCACGGTCGAGCCGTGCACCACGGGCGGGTTCACGAAACCGAAGAAGTCGCGCGGGTTGTTGCCGCTATGGGCAAGCCGCGTGTTGATGCCCCACTTGTCGTTCTTCTTCGTCATGATCCTGCCGCCAGTTGAAGTCCCGAAGGGATAGTTCGCCAGCGACGGCTGCGCAACTGCCTGGACACCGCCAGTTTCACGCTTCGGATGGACCAAGCACGGTCAGGTCTTTGCTGTGATTTTGCACAGTTTTCGACCCGGAATTTCATCAAGCTGCCGAACTGTTCGGCGGTGCGACAGCATCTGTGCCGGACGCCCGATCTTATTTGCTTGCCGACCGCCACCTTTCGGTCATTTTCCTTGACCTCACGGGAATTATCGCCTTCGATGCCTTTCGTGAACGGGAGCAGCTCGTGCGCCGGCTTTTGAAGCCGCGTTCCTGAAGTGGGCTGGAACGGCCGGCTGTGTTCGCACAAACAATCGGGGAATGCGCCCGATCAACAGAAAAGGGTCTGTGGGTCATGAAACATATTGCAATCGGCATTCTGGCAGCAGCGACCGTCGGTCTGATGGCTTCCGCGGCTTCTGCTGCCACCACGCTGGAAGCCGTCAAGGCGAAGGGCTTTCTGCAATGCGGCGTCTCGACCGGCCTGGCCGGTTTCTCGGCGCCGGACGACAAGGGCGAATGGAAGGGGCTCGATGCCGATTTCTGCCGCGCCGTGGCGGCCGCTGTCTTCGGTGACGGCACCAAGGTCAAGTTCACGCCGCTGTCGGCCAAGGAGCGTTTCACCGCGCTGCAGTCGGGCGAAATCGACCTCCTGTCGCGCAACACCACATGGACGATCAACCGCGACACCGCGCTCGGCCTGAATTTCGTCGGCGCCACCTATTATGACGGCCAGGGCTTCATGGTGAACGCCAAGAAGCTGCCGGGCGTCAATTCCGCGCTGCAGCTGTCGGGCGCCGCGGTGTGCGTGCAGTCCGGCACCACCACGGAGCTCAACCTCGCCGACTACTTCAAGGCGAACAAGATGGAGTACAACCCGGTCGTCTTCGAGAAGCTCGAAGAGGTCAACGCCGCCTATGATGCCGGCCGCTGCGACGCTTACACGACCGACCAGTCCGGCCTCTACGGCATTCGCCTGACGCTGTCGTCGCCGGCCGACCACGTCGTGCTGCCGGAGATCATCTCCAAGGAGCCGCTCGGCCCGGCCGTTCGCCAGGGCGACGACCAGTGGTACCACATCGTCAAGTGGACCTATTTCGCCATGTTGCAGGCCGAGGAACTCGGCATCACCCAGGCCAATGTCGAGGAGATGAAGGCCTCGGGCGGTCCGGAAATCAAGCGCGTGCTCGGCCAGGAAGCCGACACCAAGCTGGGTACCGACCTTGGCGTGACCAACGACTGGGTCGTCAACATCGTCAAGGCTGTCGGCAATTACGGCGAAATGTTCGACCGCAATGTCGGCGCCGGCAGCCCGCTCAAGATCGCGCGCGGCCTGAATGCGCTGTGGACCAAGGGTGGCCTGCAATACGCACCGCCGATCCGCTGATCGTGAATCCCGTCCGGAAGGTGGCTCGTCCACCTTCCGGTAATTCACCCAGAGGATGATCCAATGGCATCGCAGGAAGTCCTTAGCGAGGCGCCCAGCCGGGGCTCCTTGATCAATGACCCGAAGGTTCGCGCCATCTTCGTCCAGGTCGTCGTCGCCCTGGCGCTGATACTTGGGGTCTGGTGGATCGTCGGCAACATGATCGACAATCTCCAGCGTCTGCGCATTGCGTCGGGCTTCGCCTTTCTCAACGGGCGCGCCGGTTTCGACATTTCCGACAGTGCCATCGCCTATACGTCGGATTCGACCTATGGCCGCGCCATCATCGTTGGCCTGATCAACACGGCCATCGTCGCCGCGGCCGGCATCGTCACCGCGACCCTCATCGGTTTCATCGTCGGCATTGGCCGGCTCTCGAAAAACTGGCTGATCGCCAAGATCTGCACGGTCTATGTCGAGCTGTTCCGCAACATCCCGCCGCTGCTGGTCATCTTCTTCTGGTATTTCGGCGTCTTGTCGGTACTGCCGCTGCCGCGCGACAGCATCGGATTGCCGTTCGGATCGTTCCTCAACAGTCGCGGCTTCTATTTCCCGCGCGCCGTATGGGGCGAGGGCTCGTGGCTGATCCTGCTCGCCTTGGTGCTGGGCATCGCCATGTCCTGGTTCGTGGCGCACCGCGCCCGCCAGCGCCAGATGGTGACCGGCCAGCAGTTCCCGGTGTTCTGGACATCCGTTGCGCTGATTGTCGGCCTGCCCTTGCTCGCCTTTGTCGCCAGCGGTTTCCCGCTGTCGTTCGACATGCCGAAGAAGTCGACCTTCAACCTGACGGGTGGCTTCCAGGTGAAGCCGGAGTTCCTGTCGCTCTATCTGGCGCTGTCCTTCTATACGGCGGCCTTCATCGCCGAGATCGTGCGCGCCGGCATCAAGGGTGTCAGCCGCGGCCAGACGGAAGCGGCCGGCGCGCTGGGATTGCGGTCGGGGCCGATCCTGCGGCTGGTCGTCGTTCCACAGGCCATGCGCATCGTCATCCCGCCGCTGACCAGCCAGTACCTCAACCTGACCAAGAATTCGTCGCTGGCCATCGCCATCGGTTATCCGGACCTGACGGCAACGACCGGCACGGTGCTCAACCAGACCGGCCAGGCGGTCGAATGCGTGCTCATCATGATGGCGGTCTATCTCGGCCTCAGCCTGATCACCTCCGCGGTGATGAACTGGGTCAACGCCAAGATGGCGCTGGTGGAGAGGTAGGCCCATGGCACAGAGCGATCTTTCCTGGGTTCGCACCGAGATGGCGCAGCCAATGCCGGCGCCGGCCGGCGAATATGGTCTCGGCGCCTGGGTGCGCAAGAACCTGTTCGCCTCGGTCGGCGATTCGATCCTGACCGTGATCGGCCTTTTTCTGGTCGCCATGATCCTGCCGCCGCTCATCAATTGGGCCTTCATCCACGCGGTCTGGTCCGGCGCCGACCGCACGGCCTGCGCCACGGTCGCGCAAGGCGGCGTGCAGCCGGACGGCTGGTCCGGCGCCTGCTGGGCGTTCGTCAACGCCAAATTCGGCCAGTTCATGTTCGGCCGCTATCCGTTCGAGGAGCGCTGGCGTCCCATCCTTGCCGCCGTTCTGTTCGTGGCGCTTTTGGTGCCGCTGCTGATCCCGCGCGTGCCACGCAAGGGCCTGAACGCGGTTCTGCTCTTCTTCGTGCTGCCGATCGTCGCCTTCGTCCTTCTGGTCGGCAACATGTTCGGCCTGCCGCATGTCGAGACGCCGCTGTGGGGCGGTCTGCTGGTCACGCTGACGCTGTCTTTCGTCGGCATCGCCGTTTCGCTGCCGATCGGCATTCTTCTGGCGCTCGGGCGGCGCTCGAAGATGCCGGTGGTCAAGATGCTGTGCGTGATCTTCATCGAGACGATCCGCGGCGTGCCGCTCATCACCGTGCTGTTCATGGCCAGCGTTATGCTGCCCCTGTTCCTGCCGGCGGGCGTCACCTTCGACAAGTTCCTGAGAGCCTTGATCGGCGTGTCGCTGTTTGCCGCCGCCTATATGGCGGAAGTGGTGCGCGGTGGCCTCCAGGCCATCCCCAAGGGACAATACGAGGGCGCCGATTCGCTCGGGCTGCGCTACTGGCAGAAGATGTACTTCATCGTCCTGCCGCAGGCGCTGAAGCTGGTCATTCCCGGCATCGTCAACACCTTCATCGGCATGTTCAAGGACACCAGCCTGGTCTACATCATCTCGATGTTCGACCTGCTCGGCGTCGTGCGCCAGAACTTCTCCGACGCCAACTGGGCCACGCCGCAGACGCCGGCTTCCGGCCTAATTTTCGCGGCGGCGGTATTCTGGCTGTTCTGCTTTGGCATGTCCCGCTATTCTATCTTCATGGAACGCCGGCTCGATACCGGTTACAAACGCTGACCGCCTGCCGGTCACCGTCAGGAATCAATCAAGGGGAACTCGGCTTATGGCCACAGAAAATACAGTCAGCGCGGAAGAGCTGAAGGTCAACACCAACAAGATGCATATCTCCGACACCGATGTCGCCATCGAGATCGTCGGCATGCACAAATGGTATGGCGAGTTCCATGTGCTGAAGGACATCAATCTAAAGGTGATGCGCGGCGAGCGCATCGTCATCTGCGGTCCGTCGGGCTCGGGCAAGTCGACCATGATCCGCTGCATCAACCGGCTGGAGGAACACCAGAAGGGCAAGATCATCGTCGACGGCAAGGAGCTGACCAACGATCTGAAGAAGATCGACGAGGTGCGCCGCGAGGTCGGCATGGTGTTCCAGCACTTCAACCTGTTCCCGCATCTGACGATTTTGGAGAACTGCACGCTGGCGCCGATCTGGGTGCGCAAGATCCCGAAGAAGCAGGCGGAAGAGACCGCCATGCATTTCTTGAAGCGCGTCAAGATCCCGGAGCAGGCGCACAAATATCCGGGCCAGCTGTCGGGCGGCCAGCAGCAGCGTGTGGCGATCGCGCGCTCGCTGTGCATGAACCCGCGCATCATGCTGTTCGACGAGCCGACCTCGGCGCTCGATCCCGAAATGATCAAGGAAGTGCTGGAGACGATGGTCGGTCTTGCCGAGGAAGGCATGACGATGCTGTGCGTGACCCACGAGATGGGTTTTGCGCGCAAGGTCGCGAACCGTGTGATCTTCATGGACCAGGGCCAGATCGTCGAACAGAACACGCCGGTCGAGTTCTTCGACCACCCGCGCCACGAGCGCACCAAGCTCTTCCTCAGCCAGATCCTGCACTGATCGCCTTGGTGCTTTTCAGATCGGGCCCCGCCGCTTGCCGGCGGGGCCTTTTTGTTGGCCGCCGGTCGGCCGAGCCGTCATGTCGGACAGGATCATGATGAAGGTGCAACGGTGAGAACGGCTGTTCGCTGGATCGTCCGGCTTCTGGCGCTGGTTGCCGTTGCAGCCGCGCTCGGCACGCTGCTCCCGCGCCCGCTTTGGCGTACCGACGACGGCGGTGGCCAGGCGACGCGCCGCATTTATGTCCTCTCAAATCCGATCCACACCGACATCGCCATCCCGGTCGATGCCGCGCTGCTGGAGCGGTTTCGGTTCTTGTCCGGGGACGGCATTCCGATAGGCGGCGAGGGCGTCCGCTATCTGGTCTTCGGCTGGGGCGGTCGTGCCTTTTATCTGGAAACGCCAACCTGGTCGCAGCTGAAACCAGCGCCGGTCCTGAAAGCTCTGACCATGGATGCCTCGGTCATGCATGTCGACGTCGCCGGCACCATTCCCGAACCGCATCCGGCCGTCGCCGGCTACGATATCTCCGAGCCGCGTTTTTCCGCTCTGCTCGATTTCATCGAGGCGAGTTTCGCGCGCGGACAGGGTGGCCCGGTTTTCATTCCGGGTGCTGGCTATGCGGCCACGGATGGGTTTTATGAAGCCAATGGCGCCTTCAACGCGCTTGTCGGCTGCAACACCTGGACCGCCAAAGCGTTGCGCATCGCCGGTCTCAGGACCGGCTGGTGGAACCCGCTGCCATGGTCGCTTGGTCTCTCGATGCAGCTCTACAACCACGATCAGGCCCGGACAGCACGCCCATAGGGCAGTTTCCGCGTGTGGATACCTGACTTACGGCGCCTGCCAGCCATAGAGCCAGTCGAGATCGGCGGCCAGGCGCTCGCCCGAGCGCAATTTGAGCACCATATTGCGCGCCAGCGCGACCGGCCCCGCCGCGTTCCAGGCCATATGGTTGAGCGCGCCGCGCCGGGTCACCTTGGCGACGCGCGGCTTGCGCTGCAGTTCCCAGCGGGCCAGCGCCTCGCCCATCGCACCTGGCGTTTCGGCAACGCTCGCGGCCAGCGTCGCTGCGTCCTCGATCGCCATGCCGGCGCCTTGCGCGGCGAAGGGCGTCATCGCATGCGCGGCGTCGCCGATCAGCGCGATCCCGGCCGGGTCGGTCCAGGCGGCGCGCTGGTCGACCGCATGGAGCGGCCAGGCGAGCCACGGCCCGGCGGCGTCGATGAGTTGCCTCAAGCCGGGCGCCGCGCCGTTCATCGCTTTCGCCAGGATCGACGGATCGCCTCGACCCGACCAGCCTTCGGCTATCCTCTCGCCTTTGGTGAAGGCGACGAGATTGATCGCCGCACCGGCGCTGACCGGATAGGCGATCAGATGGAAATGCGGATTGAGGAAGGCGTTGACGCAGCCGTCGGTGCTGAGTGTCGCAAACAACCGGCCGGCCGCGCTCTCCACCTTCACGGTGGTGCGCCAGGCAAGCTCACCGGTGAAGCGGCTGTTGCCGGCAAGGCCGTCGCGCCGGCGCATCGCCGACCAGACGCCGTCGGCACCGACCGCGAGGTCTGCCTGCGCCGTGTCCGTTTTGCCATCGCGCTCGATCCGCGCGGTCACGCCATCATTGCCGGTCTCGACCGAGGTGATGCGCGCGCCGGTCACCAGCCGGATGCCGGCGGTAGCGCCGGCTTGGGCGACTAGCGCGTCTTGCAGGTCGGCGCGATGGGCGGTCAGGTAAGGCGCCTGCCAGCGTTGTTCGGCGGAGGAGCCAAGCGGCACGCGCGCCAGTTCCTTCAACGCGGCGGCATCCCTGAGCACCACAGCCTCTGGCCGCACCGCCGACGGCAGCAGGCGCTCGAGCACGCCGAGCCTGACCAGGATGCGGGTGGCATTGGGGGAGAGCTGGAGGCCGGCGCCGACCGCCTCGATGCGTTCGGCCTGTTCGAATATGTCGACCGCGAAACCGCGCTGCGCGAAAGCCAGAGCGGCCGTCAGCCCGGCAATGCCGCCGCCGGCGATCACGATGCGGCGGCGTGCCTCCATCATCGGGCTCGGGCTGGAAGCCGCCTCAGGCGGCGCGGTCGATATAGAGGCAGCCGGCCGGAACGGTTTCGGTTGCCTTCAGCTTGGCCGAATAGCGATAGAGCGTCGAGCAGTAGGGGCAGACCTTCTCGTCGTCGCTGCCGAGGTCGAGGAAAACGTGCGGATGGTCGAAGGGCGGGTTGGCGCCGACGCACATGAATTCCCGCACGCCGATCTCGATTGCCGCGTGCCCCGCGTCGTTCTGGAAGTGGGGGATGGAACCGCCGGCCATTTTCGTCTCCTTCAGCGCGTACGACATGCGTTTGAAGCATATCCGTGCTCTTTGCAAGTTCGATGAAATGAAACTGTCGCAAAAGGATGGCACACGCTAAATTGAGCCGGTTAAGCGGCGCGCGCCTCGGGAGAGAACAAGAGACATGAACGAACTCAAGCCGGTCCAGGCCGACTTCATCAACGTCGAGACGGTAAGCGTCGAGGGTGGCAATCCCGACCGCTTCGTCAACCGGGAGTTCTCCTGGCTGCAGTTCAACCGCCGCGTTCTGGAAGAATCGTTCAATCCGCATCACCCGCTGCTGGAGCGGGTCCGCTTCCTGTCGATCTCGGCCGCCAACCTCGACGAGTTCTTCATGGTGCGCGTCGCCGGCCTCGCCGGCCAAGTGCGCGAGGGCATCGTGCTGAAAAGCCCAGACGGACGCACGCCCGAGCAGCAGCTGGAGCAATTGCTGCGCGAAGTGGAGCGGTTGCAGGAAGACCAGCAGAAGAGCCTTTCGGCGCTGATGGAGCTGCTCAACAAGCAGGGCATCGAGACGATCGCCGGCGACGCGCTGACCAAGGACGAGCGGATCTGGCTGGAAGACCATTTCCAGGAGCAGGTGTTTCCGGTGCTGACGCCGCTGTCGATCGACCCGGCGCACCCGTTCCCGTTCATTCCCAATCTCGGCTTCTCCATCGCGCTGCAGCTCAGGCACCGCAAGAACGGCGAGGCGATGAGCGCGCTTTTGCGTCTGCCGCAGGCGCTGCGGCGTTATGTTCGCCTGCCGGACCGCAAGGGCCATGTCCGCTTCATTTCGCTGGAGCAGGTGGTCGGCCTCTATATCGGCAAGCTTTTCCCGGGCTACGAGGTCAAGGGATCGGGCACCTTCCGCATCATCCGCGATAGCGATATCGAGGTCGAGGAAGAGTCCGAGGATCTGGTGCGCCTGTTCGAGACAGCGCTGAAGCGCCGGCGCCGGGGCTCCGTCATCCGCATCGAATTCGACAATTCCATGCCCGAGGAATTGCGCGATTTCGTCGCCGGCGAACTCGGCGTCTCGTCCGGCCGCATCAGCGTGCTGACCGGCCCGCTGGCGCTCAGCCAGATTTCAGAAATCGTCTCTGTGGCGCGCGACGATCTGAAATTCGTGCCCTACAATCCGCGTTTTCCCGAGCGCATTCGCGAGCATGGCGGCGATTGCTTCGCGGCGATCCGCGAGAAGGACATCGTCGTCCATCACCCTTACGAATCCTTCGACGTGGTCGTGCAGTTCCTGCGCCAGGCGACGGCCGACCCTGAAGTGGTGGCGATCAAGCAGACGCTTTACCGCACCTCCAACGACAGCCCGATCGTGCGAGCCCTGGTCGATGCCGCCGAGGCCGGCAAGTCTGTCACCGCGCTGGTCGAATTGAAGGCGCGTTTCGACGAGGAGGCCAACATCCGCTGGGCGCGCGACCTTGAGCGCGCCGGCGTGCAGGTGGTGTTCGGCTTCCTGGAACTGAAGACACACGCCAAGATGTCGCTGGTGGTGCGGCGCGAGGACGGGCGGTTGCGCAACTATGTGCATCTCGGCACCGGCAACTATCACCCGATCACCGCGCGCATCTATACGGACCTGTCCTTCTTCACCACCGATCCAGGCATCGCGCGCGACGTGGCGCAGATCTTCAATTTCATCACCGGTTATGCCGAGCCGACTGGCGAAATGCGCCTTGCCTTGTCGCCCTACACGCTGCGCAGCCGCATCCTCGGCCATATCGGCGAGGAGATCGAACATGCCCGCAACGGCCACCCGGCGCGCATCTGGATGAAGATGAACGCATTGGTCGATCCGACCATCATCGACGCGCTCTACGATGCCAGCCGTGCTGGCGTCGAGATCGACCTGGTCGTGCGCGGCATCTGCTGCCTGCGGCCACAGGTGCCGGGGCTTTCGGAGAACATCCGTGTCAAATCGATCATCGGCCGCTTCCTCGAACACAGCCGCATCTACTGCTTCGGCAACGGCCACGGGCTACCGTCCGACGACGCCATCGTCTACATTTCCTCCGCTGACCTGATGCCGCGCAATCTCGACCGGCGCGTCGAATGCATGGTGCCGATCACCAATCCAACTGTGCATGAACAGATCCTCGGCCAGATCATGCTGGGCAACATCATGGACAACCAGCAAAGTTTCGAAGTATTGGCCGATGGTACCTCGCGGCGCGTCGTGCCCGACGAGGGCGAGGAACCGTTCAACGCGCAGGAATATTTCATGACGAATCCGAGCCTGTCGGGACGCGGTGATGCCTTGAAATCGCACGCGCCCAAGCGAATCGCGCAGTTCAAGCGCCGCAAGAAGGACATGGCCGGCTGATGATGGCCGTGTCCCAGGGACGGCTGCAGGACCGCCGCCCGCTGTCGATCATCGATATCGGTTCCAACTCGATCCGCCTCGTCGTCTATGAGGGGCTGGCGCGCTCGCCGACCGTGCTGTTCAACGAGAAGATGCTGGCCGGCCTCGGTCGCGGCATCGTCTCTACCGGCAAGCTGGACCCGGAGGCGGTCACCCGCTCGATGGAGGAATTCCGCCGCTTCCGCGCGCTGTCAGAGCAGGCCGGCGCCGAGCGCATGTATGTGCTGGCAACAGCCGCCGCGCGCGAGGCCGTCAACGGGCCGGACTTCATCCACCGCGCCGAACAGGTGCTGGGCACCGAGGTCCATGTGCTGAGTGGCCGCCAGGAGGCCTATTATTCGGCGCTCGGCGTCATTTCCGGCTTCCATCCCGCCAACGGCATCGCTGGCGACCTTGGCGGCGGCAGCCTGGAACTGGTCGACATCGATGGCGAGGTGATCGGCGAGGGCATCACGCTGCCGCTCGGCGGCCTGCGCCTCCAGGACATGGCCAAGAATTCGCTCGCCCAGGCGGCCCGCATCGCCAAGATCGAACTGGCCAAGGCGAAGCTTCTGAAGGGCGGACAGGGCAGGGCTTTCTACGCCGTTGGCGGCACCTGGCGAAATCTGGCGCGCCTCCACATGGAGATGAACAACTATCCGCTCGGCGTGATGCATCACTACGAGATCGAGATCGACAGCGCCATCGCCTTCCTCAAGCAGGTCGCCCGGGGCGATGTCGAGAAGGTCAAGGGCATCGAGGGCGTGTCGAAGAACCGCCGTTCGCTGCTGCCCTATGGCGCCGTCGTGCTGCAGGAAATCCTCACCGACATGCAGCCGTCGAAGATTATCGTTTCAGCGATCGGCGTGCGCGAAGGCTATCTCTATTCGCTGCTCGACGAGACCGAGCGCAAGGCCGACCCGTTGATTTCGGCGGCCGAGGAACTGGCCAAGCTGCGCTCGCGTTCGGTCACCCACGCGCATGAACTGGTCGACTGGACCTGCAAGGCCTTCGAGACCTTTGGCATTGACGAGACGGCGGACGAGGCACGCTACCGGCGCGCGGCCTGCCTGCTTGCCGATATCGGCTGGCGTGCGCATCCCGAATATCGCGGGCGGCAATCGCTCAACATCATCGCGCATGCCTCCTTCATCGGCGTCGACCACCCCGGCCGCGCCTTCCTGGCGCTGGCCAATGCCTATCGCCATGAAGGTGTCTTCAACGAAAACATCGCGCCTGAGATCAAGGCGCTGGCGACGCCGCGCTATCTGGAGCGGGCGCGCATCCTGGCGGCGATGATGCGGGTGGTCTATCTGCTCACCGCTTCGATGCCGGGCGTCATGCCCCGGTTGCGTTGGGAAAGTCGTGGCAACGGTGCCTTGGCGCTGATCATCCCGGCCGATCTTGCCGACCTTTACGGCGAACGCCCGGCCGGGCGTCTCGCCCAACTCGCCAAGATCACCAACCGCCGCCTTATCCTCGCCGTCGAGGGCGGCCCCAGCGTGGTGGCCAAGTAGCGCTGCTTCAGCCGCGCCTGCCGTCAATCGAGAATGCACCGGCACCGACCGCCGCCAGGGCGAGGAAGCCGCCGGCAATGGCGATATCCTTCATCAGCATCTGCGTGTGCAGGAAGGTGAGCGTCGGGTCGCCGTCGCCATGGCCGTAGTGGCCGAGAAAACCGGCAACGATGCAGAACACCGAAAACAGCGCCGCAGCAAACCGCGTTTGCAGGCCGAGAAGGATGGCGAGCCCGCCAATCAGTTCGAACAGGCCGACACCCCAAGCGGCGAGCGCCGGCATCGGCAGGCCAAGCCCGGCGAAATAGCCGGTCGAACCCGGGATGTTGGTGAGCGTCTGCAGTCCGGCGGGAACGAAGAGGGCGGCCAGAAGCAGCCTGGATAACAAAAGCGGAATAGCGCTGGGCATTTCGTCCTCCCTTCGGTGCGGCCTTCCCGATGCCGGCCATGGTCCGAATGTAGCATCGGCTGCGAAGGCATGGATAAAGCGACAACGAAAAAGGGCGCGGAAATCATCCGCGCCCTTCGTCTCGTCAGGTCTGGGAGGACCGTTTGGTTCAGCCGCGACGACCGTCGATCGAGTAGGCGCCGGCGCCGAGGATGGCGAGCAGCAGGAAGCCGCCGGTGATCGCGAGGTTCTTCTGCAGCATCAGCGGGTTGAGCGCCTGCGAGAAGTCGAGATGGGCGACAGCGGTGGCGCCCAGCGTGAACAGCGCCAGCACGATCGCGGCGATGCGGGTCTTGAAGCCGACCAGGATCGACAGGCCGCCGAGCAGCTCGATGAGACCGACGATAACAGCGGTGACCGTCGGTGCCGGCAGGCCGAGGCTGCCGAAGAAGCCGGCGGTGCCGGCAATGGCGGTCAGCTTGCCGAAGCCGGCGAGGATGAACAGGATGGACAGGAGAATGCGGCCGACGAGGATGACGCCGGAAGCATTCGAGGCTACGCCGGAAGCGGCGGAAGTGTTGACGGACAAGGTACTACCCTCCATGGCAAGCGTTCGTCAGGAACGCGATGATGGAAAGATAGCGAAACTTCAGCGTTCACTGAAGAGGGCTGACCGGCAACACATCGTTCACAGATGCGCTACACCGCCCATCATCCGGGATGCGTCATGTCCTCCGGCTTCACCAGGCGGTCGAAATCGGCGTCGCTGACATAGCCGCCGCCGACGGCTTCCTGGCGCAGCGTGGTGCCGTTCTTGTGCGCGGTCTTGGCGATCTTGGCGGCGTTGTCGTAGCCGATCGTCGGCGCCAGCGCCGTCACCAGCATCAGTGAGCGATTCAGCGCGTCCTTGATGTTGTCCTCGCGGGCTTCGATGCCGACCACGCAATTGTCGGTGAAGGAGATAGCCGCATCCGACAGCAACTGCACCGATTGCAGGAAGTTATAGGCCATCAGCGGGTTGTAGACGTTGAGCTCGAAATGGCCCTGACTGCCGGCGAAGGTCAGCGCGGCATTGTTGCCGAACACCTGCACGCAAACCTGGGTCAGCGCCTCGCACTGCGTCGGATTGACCTTGCCTGGCATGATCGAGGAGCCCGGCTCGTTTTCCGGCAGCGACAGTTCACCGAGGCCCGAGCGCGGGCCGGAGCCGAGGAAGCGGATGTCGTTGGCGATCTTGAACAGGGCGGCGGCGGCGGCGTTGATGGCGCCGTGCGAGAACACCATGGAATCATGCGCGGCCAGCGCCTCGAATTTGTTCGGCGCCGAGGTGAAGGCGATGCCGGTGATCCTGGCGATGTTCTCGGCGACCTTTTCGGCGAAGCCAATCGGCGCGTTCAGCCCGGTGCCGACGGCGGTGCCGCCCTGCGCCAGTTCCTGCAGGCCCGGCAGCGTCAGTTCGATGCGCTTGATCGAGGAGGCGACCTGCGCGGCATAACCGCCGAATTCCTGGCCGAGCGTCAGCGGCGTTGCATCCTGCGTGTGGGTGCGGCCGATCTTGACGATGTGGTCGAAGGCCTTCGCCTTGGCATCGAGCGCGGCATGGAGATGCTTCAGTGCCGGCAAAAGGTCGTGCACGATGCGCTCGGCGCAGGCGATGTGCATGGCCGTCGGATAGGTGTCGTTCGAAGACTGGCTCATATTGACGTGGTCGTTCGGATGCACCGGCTTCTTGGAGCCCATGACACCGCCGAGCATTTCGATCGCCCGGTTGGAGATCACTTCGTTGGCGTTCATATTGGATTGCGTGCCCGAACCGGTCTGCCACACCACCAGCGGGAAATGTTCGTTCAGCTTGCCGTCGATGACTTCCTGGGCGGCCTCGACGATGACCTTGCCGAGCGCCGGGTCGAGGCGGCCGAGCGCCATATTGGTTTCCGCCGCCGCGCGCTTGACGATGCCGAGCGCCCGCACCACCGAAAGCGGCTGCTTTTCCCAGCCGATCTTGAAATTGCCCAGCGAACGCTGCGCCTGCGCACCCCAATAGCGATCGGCGGCAACCTCGATCGGGCCGAACGTATCGGTTTCGGTTCTGGTCTTCTGCGCGCTCACTGCTTCTCTCCGGTTTGCTGAGATGGCAAGGGCGTATCGCGTTGCACAATGGGCTTCAAGCGAAGAATGCGCGGTGCGGCAAACCAAATCGGTTGAAGCCGCAAGGGGCGTCGAAGCCCTATTCCGGGCGCCCGCCGCATGCGTCAGCGCAGAAGCGACCGAGACGTAGGCGTCAGCCGCAAATGCTCTGCCGGCTTCGTTTCGTATGGTTGAACAGAGCCAAGGAAATCCCGCCATGACGGCGCGGCTGCTGCGCGCGCGTGGGCGTCGATGCTCTCGAAGCGGCTGAGATGCACGAAGACGGTTTCGCCGATGCGCACCGGCAGGCGCGGGAAACTGTTCTCGGCCGGCTCGATGACAAAAGCGGCGAGGGGCGTTGCACCCTGTTCCGCGAGGAGGGATGCGGCCTCATTCCTGAAGCGCGCAACGAACGCGGCTACGCTTTCAGGGTTCAAATAATGAATCGTCGCCGCAACGAGCGGGGATATCTCGTTGTTTCTGTTCGATTTCAACGAAGTCTCAAGCGGATACAACGCTGCTCGTTCGCAGAAGGCCGGGGCGAAACCGGCGCCCGGCCAGGCCGGCCGCAGCAGCAGCACATTGTCGGAATCGATCATTGTCGCATTGGCGGCATCGCGGTGCGCCGCCCACACCGGGCCGTCATAGAAAGCGGCCAGCGCCTGTCTGCGCCTGTCCATCGACGCGAAACCGCGCAGCCACACGAACATGTCCGGACGGTCGAGATCACGGAACTGGCCGATGACGGTCATGCCGGCCGCGTCCTGCGGCTCGACGAAATTGCCGTCGAAAATATCGATCAGCGTTTCGCGCTGGCCGGGCACCAGCGTGTACTGCCGCAACTCGATGACAGGCAGAAGGTCGGCCGGTACGGCGCTGGTCGCTGAATGGCTGGTGTTCACGATATTCCTCCGGAATTGCAAAACAGGGCGGTTGCCCTGTTTGATAAACAAACCGGTTGCCCTGTTTTGTCAACATGGTAGTTTCCTCGCGAGGATGCCTGCTGACATTCGGCCTGAGATGGCCGCCAATGCGTCCCTGGGCCTCGACCGATTCTCGAAAGCAACGCCGACGATGCCGACAGCCCGCCAGAAACGCACCAATGACCCGGAAGGCATGCGCCGGCGCATGCTCGACATGGCCGAGGAATCCTTCCAGGCGCGCGGTTTCCACGCCACCAGCCTTGGCGACGTGATGGCAGCGGCAGGCGTGACCGGCGGTGCGCTGCACCATCATTTCCCGACCAAGAAGGCGCTTGCGCTGGCGGTGATCGAGGAGCGTGTCGCCGCGGCCGTGCGGGTCACCTGGATCGAGCCGGTCGGTTCCGCCGTCTCCGCGCGCTCGGGTGTGCAGCAGGTCTTCGTGGCAATCGCGGATGAGCTGGAACGCCAGGGTTTCGTGCGCGGTTGCCCGCTGAACAATCTCGCCCACGAATTGTCATTGGCCGATCCGGATTTCCGCGCCGCGCTGGCAACGGTGTTTGACGACTGGCGCAAGGCGATCGCCGACAAGGTTCGCGCCGATCAGCGGGCGGGCTTGGAGAGTGGGACAGACCCGGAGCGTTTCGCGGCGGCTGCGGTGGCGCTTTACTCCGGCGCCATGTCCATGGCCAAAACGGCGCAGGATTCCAGCCTGTTGCGGCTCTGCGCCAAGGAACTGGACGAGGCCGGCGGTGGTATGCAGAAGTAAGCCGGCATGACCAAGATTTTCACTTCCAAACTTTCCCGCCGTCGCCTGCTCTCCGGCATGGCAATGGCTGCCGCCGGCGCGACCCTGCCTCGACCTGCTTTCGCCCAGGCCGCCAAGGCGCCGCCCGTCGATGCCACCTTCCTGTTCATTGCCGATATCCATGCCTGCCGCATGGCCTCGGGCCTCAGCCCGAATTGCCAGGCGGAGGGCAAGACCGACATGGCATTGTTGCGTCACGTCACCGCGCTGAACGGCATAACCGACAAGGTCTGGCCAGCCGAGATCAATGGTGCCGCCACCGGCCTGCGCTCGGCCGGCAAACCGGTCGGCGCGCCGCTCGGCATCGTCGCCGGCGGCGACATCACCGACGATGGTGGCGGCCAGACGACATCGCCCAGCGAAGGCACGCAGCTTCTCCAGTTCAGCCAGCGCTACCAGCAGGGGCTCGGGCCGGACCGGGTGCATTTTCCCGTCTATGTCGGCCTCGGCAATCACGATCTCGACCAGAGCGGTCCGCCGCCCCATGCCGACTGGTACCGGCGCGAGATGCGCGACTACGTCGAACTCAACCATCGCGCCGGCGTCTTCTTCAAACCGCTTGTTCCGGCGAATGACTACGACGTCGATTCCGACTGCTATTCGTGGGATTGGGGTGGGCTGCATCTCGTCCAGACGCACCGTTTCGCCGGCGATGCCGCCTTTGGCGCCGACGGCAGCCTGGAATGGCTGAAACAAAACCTTGCCGCCAATGCTGCCGACGGCCGGCCAGTGGTCCTGTTCCAGCACTATGGCTGGGACAGCTTCTCGCTGGAACGCTGGGACCCGGCCAGATCCATCTTCGACGACGAAGGCGCCGGCGCGCCGCACTGGTGGAGCGACACCGAGCGGCAGGCGCTGCTTGCCGTGCTCAAGGGCTACAACGTCGTCGGCGTCTTCCACGGCCATCAGCACGAGACGCCGATGATCTATCATCGCGACGGGCTCGATATCATCAAGCCGAAGGCCGCCTTCATGGGCGGTTTCGCGCTGGTGCGGGTGATGGACGACGCCATGGACGTGGTGTTGGGCGAGGCTTCAGGTGACAATGGCGAAGTCGTCTTCACCAACGCGCTGGCGCGCGACTGGAAAAGCTGAGCGCGGACCTGTCAGGACAGCGGCCGGGCCTTACATTGCGTCTGGGTTGGGCAGGCGAGTTTCAGGAGAACACGACATGACGACTTCCGTTTCCCGTCCTCTCGCCGGCAAGGTGGCACTCGTCACCGGGGCGTCATCCGGCATCGGCGAGGCGACAGCCTATGCATTGGCCGAGGCCGGCGCGGAAGTGGCTGTCGTCGCCCGCCGCGCCGACAGGCTGCAGGCATTGGCGGCGCGCATCGAAAAAGCCGGCGGCAAGGTGTTTGTCATCGAGGCCGACGTCGCCCGGCCGGACGGTTCGCTGGGCCTGATCAACGAGGTGCTGGCACGCGGCAAGCGGCTGGACATTCTCGTCAACAATGCAGGCGTGATGCTTTTGTCGCCGGTTGCCGAAGCGCGCTCGGAAGACTGGCGGCAGATGGTCGAGGTCAATCTGGTGGCGCTGATGGAACTGACGCGGGCAGCGCTGCCGCATCTCAAGGCCAGCAAGGGCCATATCGTCAACGTCTCCTCGGTCGCGGGCCGGGTCGCAAATCCGGGTTCCGCCGGTTATGCGGCAACCAAATTCGGCGTCGTCGGTTTTTCCGAGGCGCTGCGGCGCGAAGTCTATGCCGACAGGATCAGGGTGACGGTGATCGAGCCCGGCATGGTCGAAACCGAGCTCGGCGACCACATCACCAATCCCGGCATGAAGGCTGGTCTCGAACAGCGCCGGGCGGCGATGGAGCCGATGCAGTCGGAGGATATCGCCGCCGCCGTGCTCTATGCGGTGACACAGCACCCGCGCGTCAACGTCAACGAGATCCTGATCCGGCCGACCGACCAGGAACGCTGATCTTTTCCTCAGCCGGCTTGCCATCCCCGCAAACCTTACCGATCCGTATGATGACGGACAGGTGGCGGTGAGTTGCCGTTGCTACTGATCCCGCGACGGTGGGCGAATGAACGCCTTGCCGCAGATGGCCAGGCCGGCCTTCGCCGGCCTCAGAAACGGGGTCTACCTGATGAAGAAGCTCGTCTTGATCGCCGCGCTTGGCGCGGCAGCGGTCGCCAGCGCCCAGTTCGCCGCTCGCGCCGCCGAAACGCCATGCGAGGACAGCCTGAAGGCGCTGCGCGCCGCCGAAGCTGCAACCAAGGTCAAGGCCGATGTGAAGCCGAAGCTGGACGAGCTGGAGACCAAGGGCATCGAACGCTGTAAGGCCGACGATGACAAGCGCGCCAACGACTTCTTCGGTCAGGCGATGAAGCTGCTCGGCAAGTAGCCGCCAGCGGCGGCGAATATCCCCACAGGCTCAGGCACAAGGATGCAGGCCATGCTTGCACTGCAGGACAGGACCAATTCGCAACAAGTCAATCGGGTTCCGGACGTCACCGTCGAGTTCTGGCTGATCAAGCTGATGGCGGTGACGATGGGAGAAACGGCGGCCGATTATCTGGCCATCAATCTCGGGCTTGGGCTCAGCGCCACCTCGGCCATCATGACCGCGGTGCTGGCCGTGGCCCTGTTCCTGCAGTTCGCGCAGAAGCGCTACGTGCCTTGGGCCTATTGGCTGGCCGTCGTCATGATCAGCGTGGTCGGCACGCTGGTCTCCGACAATCTGGTCGACAATTTCGGTGTCCGGCTGGAAACCACGACCATCCTGTTCAGCGTCTTGCTGGCCGCCACCTTCGCCGTCTGGCAGGCCAGCGAGCGTACCTTGTCGATCCACACCATCTTCACCACCAGGCGCGAGATCTTCTACTGGCTGGCGATCCTGTTCACCTTCGCGCTCGGCACCTCGGCCGGCGATCTGGTCGCCGAGAGCTTCCAGCTCGGCTATCTGACCACGGGCTTGCTGTTCGGTGCCGTCATCGCGGCGGTGGCCTTCGCCTATTACAAGCTGAAGCTGAACGGCATCCTGGCATTCTGGCTGGCCTACATCTTCACGCGGCCGCTCGGCGCCTCCTTCGGTGATCTGCTGTCGCAGCCCACCGACTATGGCGGGCTGGGTTTCGGCACCACCGTGACCAGCTTCCTGTTCCTGGCCGCGATCGTCGCCATCGTCGTCTACATGACGCTGATGAAGAGGGGCGATGACGCGCTGGCGGCGACCGAAGCCGACTAGTATCCGGCATAGGACAGCAAGGGCGCCTTCTCGGTGCCCTTGCTTTGCCATGTCTTGCTCTAGAATAATGTGGTAGCCGGCCACGGCACCGCAATCGCGCGAAGCGCAACGAGGGCCGGCGCCGCAGGCTGGTGAACTCGAACCGGATTGGACTTGATGCGCATCCTGGTCCTGGAGGACGATAAGAAGACGGCGGCTTTCGTGGTCAAGGGGTTGACCGAGGCCGGCCATGTCTGCGACCAGCTTGCCGATGGGCGCGACGCGCTGTTCCAGGCCACGCGCGAAGCCTATGACGTCTTCGTTGTCGACCGTATGACACCCGGCCTCGACGGGCTCTCCGTGGTGAAATCGCTGCGTGTCGCCGGCGTGATGACGCCGGTCATCTTCCTCACCTCCGTCGGCGGTGTCGACGACCGTGTCGAAGGCCTGGAAGCCGGCGCGGACGACTATCTGGTCAAGCCGTTTGCCTTTTCCGAACTGATGGCGCGGCTGAACGCGCTGGGGCGTCGTCCACCAGTGCAGGAACAGAAAACCCTGCTCAAGGTGGCCGACCTGGAGATGGACCTGATCAAGCGTCAGGTGGTGCGACAGGGCCAGTCGATCGAATTACAGCCGCGCGAATTCCGCCTGCTGGAAGTGCTGATGCGCAGCGAGGGAAGGGTGATCACCCGTACCATGCTTCTGGAGCGCGTCTGGGATTTCCACTTCGATCCCAAGACCAGCGTGGTCGAGACCCATGTCAGCCGCCTGCGCGCCAAGATCGATAGGCCGTTTGCGGTCCCGCTGCTGCATACCGTGCGCAACACCGGCTACAGCCTTTATGCGCCGCGTTGAAAACCTGCTGCGCTCGACGCCGTTCAGGCTGGCGCTGTCTTTCGCGGGGCTCGTCATTCTTGCCTTTTTGCTGTCGGGCGGCATCGTCTACCAGACGATGAGCGCGAACCTGAATAGGCGCCTCGACGAAGCCGTCAGGCAGACCTATTCGACCATTGCCGCGACCTATGGGGAAAGCGATGTCGAGGACCTGATCACGGCGGTGAATGCCCATGCCGGCCGCAATTCAGGCAACGACCAGCTGATCTCGCTGACCGGCGCGCAGGGTGAGAGTCTCGCCGGCAATCTTTCGGCGGTCGACCTGCCGACTGGTTTCTCCACCGTGCCGGAGGGCACGCCGGGCTTTCCCGACACGGCACCCTACCGCGCCTATTCCGCCAGGGTCGGTTCCACCAATCTGACGGTCGCCCAAAGCTATTCCGAGACCGAGGAACTGGAACACCTGCTGCTGGCAAGTTTCGCCTGGGCAGCCGTCATCGTCGCCGGTCTGGCGGTTGCCGGTGGCGCCTTCCTGGCATCGCGCGTCCAGCGGCGGCTGGACGTGATCGGCGAGACCATGGTGGCCGTTTCGCAGGGCAAGCTCGAGGCGCGTATTCCGCAGCTTGGCCGCGACGACGACATCGACGCGGTTTCCAATCGCATCAACGCGGCACTCGATCAGCTTTCCTCGTTGGTCGAAGGCATGAAGCAGGTGAGCAGCGACATCGCCCATGATTTGAAGACGCCGCTCAACCGTCTGCACATGATCCTGGACGGTGCAGCGGAGAAGGCGGGGTTACGTGAGGACGTTTCGGCCGATCTGGCCGAGGCGAGGGCCGAAAGCAGCCAGATCAACGAGACCTTCGACGCGCTGCTGCGCATCGCGCAGATCGAGGCAGGAGCGCGCAAGGCGCGTTTCGTGCGGCTGGATCTTGCCGAGATCGTCGCCTCGATCGCCGAGATTTACGCCGATGTGGCGGAGGATGACGGCAAGATGCTCGTTTTGACGGGCACCGACAGCACGGGCTGGGTCACCGGCGACAGGGAGCTGTTGACGCAGCTTTTCGCCAATCTGGTCGAAAACGCCATTCGGCACACGCCGCCCGGCACCCGCATCGAGGTTTCGCTGTCCGGCCAGGCCGGCGGAAAGCTCGCGGCGACGGTCGTCGACGATGGCCCCGGCATCCCGCCGCATGAGCATGACAAGGTGTTCCAGCGTCTCTACCGCTTGGACAAAAGCCGCTCGACCCCGGGGACCGGGGTCGGGCTCAGTCTGGTCAAGGCTATCGCCGATCTGCACGGTGCGTCCGTTTCCATGCAGGAACGCAATCCCGGTCTCGCCGCGGTGGTGACGTTCCCCGGCTGATCGCCATCAGCGCTTCCACGTGCGATTTTCGCGCTTCAACAGGCCTCGCGTCGGTAATCGTCGAGAACGGTTTCGATGATGCGTGCCGAGATCGCGATCTCCTCGGCGCTGCGCGCGATCTGGCCTGAAACGGTGATCATCGCCTTCCACAGCGCCCAGGCGCGACCGCGTGCCCAGGTGCCGGCGTCGAGGGGCAGGGCGGTGCGGAAGGCACGCCTGCTGTCGCGGTCAAATTGCGACCAGGCGATCGCCAGGTCGCAGGCCGGATCGCCGACAGTCGAACTGCCGAAGTCGATAACGGCCGCGAGCTTGCCGTCCTTGACCAGCAAATTGCCCCAGGCGATGTCGCCATGCACCCAGACGGGCGGGTGCTGCCATTGCGTCGACAGCGCTTCGTCCCACACGGCGCGCGCGGTTTTTGTGTCGATCCTGCCGTCGAGCAGGCGAATTGCCTCGCGGGTCTGGTCGTCATAGACGGCGAGCGCACCGCCTCGGAAAAAGTTCTGCGGCCCGGCAGGCGGGCCGCCGGTGGCATCGGCGCGGTGCAGAGCGCCGAGGAAACCGGCCAGGTCGACCGCGAATTCGGCGGGATCGCCGATGCGCCCGTCCGTCGCGGTCTCGCCCTCCAACCAGCCATAGATGGACCAGTGCCAGGGATAACCTTCGCCAGGCCTGCCTTCGGCCAACGGCACCGGGATCGGCAGGGGCAGTTGCGGCGCTAGTCTCGGCAGCCAGTGCTGTTCGTTGGTGACCTGCGCGGCATAACCCGCCGCACTCGGCAGCCTGGCGCTCATCGCCTCTCCGAGCAGGAAGGTGCGGTTGTCCCAGCCACCGGGTTCGACCTTGCGGATCGGCAGATGCGCCCACTGCGGAAACTGCGTGTCGATCAGCCGCCGCACCAGCGCCGTGTCGATCTCGACCGTGATTTCAGCTTTGTTCGACATGCATTTTCCCGGGCGCCTGCCGCGCTTTGGAAATGAAGAAAGGGCGGCATTTCTGCCGCCCTTTCCCATACGTTGCCTGAGATGTGAAGCCGTAGAGGGATTTCGTTAAAAATCTATCCAACGGCAGGCCTCACCGCCGCGCCAGAGTCAATTTTTTCAACCTGGCCCGTTCGCCAAGGCATCCTAAGCCTCTCAGCCGCAGAATACGAAAAAAGGGCGGCATCGCTGCCGCCCTTTTCCCAAACAGTTCAGCCGGTTGGCCGGACTTCTTAGAAGTCCATGCCGCCACTCAAGCCCGCTTGCGGGCTTGAGCATCATAAGCTCATGGGCGAGCTTTATGGACTTCTTAGAAGTCCATGCCGCCCATGCCGCCCATGCCGCCGCCAGGCATACCGCCCGGCATGCCGCCGGCGGTGTCCTTCTTCGGGGCTTCGGCGATCATGGCCTCGGTGGTGACCAGCAGGCCGGCAACCGAAGCAGCGTCCTGGAGAGCCGTGCGCACGACCTTGACCGGGTCGACGATACCCATGGCGATCATGTCGCCATATTCGCCGGTCTGGGCGTTGTAGCCGTAGGTCGCGCCCTTGTTGTCGAGGATCTTGCCCGCGACGATCGAGGCTTCAGCACCTGCGTTCGAGGCGATCTGGCGGGCCGGAGCCTGCAGAGCGCGACGGACGATGGCGATGCCGGCGGCCTGGTCGGCGTTGACGCCGGCAGCCTTGATCGCCTGGGTGGCGCGCAGCAGGGCAACGCCGCCGCCAGCCACGATGCCTTCTTCGACGGCAGCGCGGGTTGCGTTCAGCGCGTCGTCAACGCGGTCCTTCTTTTCCTTGACTTCGATCTCGGTCGCACCGCCGACGCGGATGACGGCAACGCCGCCAGCCAGCTTCGCCAGACGCTCCTGGAGCTTCTCGCGGTCGTAGTCCGAAGTGGTCTCTTCGATCTGCTGCTTGATCTGGGCAACGCGGCCCTGGATCTCGGCCTTCTTGCCGGCGCCGTCGACGATGGTGGTGTTTTCCTTCTCGATGCGGACCTTCTTGGCCCGGCCGAGCATGGCCAGCGTCACGCTTTCTAGCTTGATGCCGAGGTCTTCCGAGATGACCTGGCCACCGGTGAGGATGGCGATGTCTTCCAGCATGGCCTTGCGGCGGTCGCCGAAGCCCGGAGCCTTGACGGCGGCGATCTTCAGGCCACCACGCAGCTTGTTGACGACCAGCGTGGCCAGAGCCTCGCCTTCGACGTCTTCCGAGATGATGAGGAGCGGCTTGGAGGTCTGCACGACGGCCTCGAGGACCGGCAGCATCGCCTGCAGGTTGGACAGCTTCTTCTCGTGCAGGAGGATGTAGGCATCCTCGAGCTCGGCGATCATCTTGTCCGGGTTGGTGATGAAGTAGGGCGACAGGTAGCCGCGGTCGAACTGCATGCCTTCGACGACTTCCAGCTCGGTCTCGGCGGTCTTGGCTTCTTCAACCGTGATGACGCCTTCGTTGCCGACCTTCTGCATCGCTTCCGCGATCATCTTGCCGACCGACTCGTCGCCATTGGCCGAGATGGTGCCAACCTGGGCGACTTCGTCCGACGACTTGATCTTCTTGGCGGCCTTGCCGAGATGAGCGACGACTTCAGCAACGGCCAGATCGATGCCGCGCTTCAGATCCATCGGGTTCATGCCGGCGGCAACCGACTTGTGGCCTTCCTGGACGATCGCCTGGGCGAGAACCGTCGCGGTCGTGGTGCCGTCGCCGGCGATGTCGTTGGTCTTCGAAGCAACTTCGCGGACCAGCTGCGCGCCCATGTTCTCGAACTTGTCTTCCAGTTCGATTTCCTTGGCGACGGTGACGCCGTCCTTGGTGATGCGCGGGGCGCCGAACGACTTGTCGATGACGACGTTACGGCCCTTCGGGCCCAGCGTCACCTTCACCGCGTCGGCGAGGATGTTGACGCCGCGCAGCATGCGCTCGCGGGCATCACGGGAGAATTTTACGTCTTTAGCAGCCATTTTTTACTCCTGGGCGTTGCGCCCGAAATCAAGATTGGATGGTGCGGATGAGCCGGCCGATCAGCCGATGATGCCCATGATGTCGGATTCCTTCATGATCAGAAGGTCTTCGCCATTGAGCTTCACTTCGGTGCCCGACCACTTACCGAACAGGACGCGGTCGCCAGACTTGACATCCAGCGGGACCAGCTTGCCAGCCTCGTCGCGGGCGCCGGAGCCGACGGCGATGACTTCGCCTTCCTGCGGCTTTTCCTTGGCGGTGTCGGGGATGATGATCCCGCCAGCCGTCTTTTCTTCGGATTCAACCCGGCGAACGACCACGCGGTCATGAAGCGGGCGGAACTTCGACTTTGCCATTTGATTTCCTCGGTGCGAAAGGTGAGAAAGAATTTCCTCCGTCCGGTCTAGCCGGACCTTCGGTTAGCACTCGCCTTGAGTGAGTGCTAACGTGGCGCTGAAATAATCCTGCCCCAGGGGAGAGTCAAGAAGCGGCGCGGCATCTGGCCGCACGAAATCCGCGTTTCGCTGCCGAGGCCGGCGTTGGATCGATAATCTCCTGCATCCGGCCGCCGCCGCGAATGATTGCTCAGGCGTAGGGCGTGCCGGCCATCGCCGCCTTCAGGCCGGCGGCTCCCTTGTCGACAACGGTGAGGAAGGCGGCTTTCGCTTCCTCCGTGTCTTGCCTTAGTCGAAAGGTGCGGTGGGCTTCGAGGAAAGCCACGGTCCACGTCGCCAGGAGCAGGGCGGCTGCCAGGCGGGCACCGGCATCGGTCGCCTCCTGTCCGGTACATTCGGACAGCGCCGCCGCCACGACATGTTCGAGCTCGTCGCGGATCGCCCTGGCCCGCGCCTTGAGGGTTTCGCTGCCTTCGACCGTCTCTATGAAGCGCTGGCTCCTGGCGGAAAACTCCACATATGGAGCCCCGTCGGCGATCAGCTGGTGCGCGAGCCGGCGCAGCGTCTCGATCGGCGAAACACCCGGATCGCGCTGTCGCAAGGCTTCGCGGACGGTCTCGCGGCCCTCTTCGTCGCGATCGAAGAACATGTCTTCCTTGCGCGGGAAGTGGTTGAACACAGTCATCCGCCCGACATCGGCCGCCGCCGCGATCTCGTCCACTGTCACATTGTCAAAGCCCCGTTCCCAAAAGAGACGGTCGGCAACGAGCGAGATGGCGCGTCGCGTGGCGAGGCGCTTGCGGGATCGAAGGTCGGTTGGGGTTGACATGAAACTCCAGTCGGCATAATTGAAAGTATACTGAGTACATATTTATATCCAGTATATGAAACGCCGACTTGGCTGGCAAGTCGCTATTGCGGCGGTTGGCCCGCCGGACCCGTGGCCGTCATCCCAAACCCTCACAGCCTCCAGCACGCGGGACCCGTCGGTCCGCTCCCCTGAGACCAGTCATGAACAGATCCCTTACCGTTATCTTTGCCGCGATCGTCCTCGACGCCATCGGCATAGGCCTCATCTTCCCCATTCTACCGCGCCTTCTCGAGGAGGTGACGCACAGCCAGGACATCGCACCCTATATCGGCATCATGACCGCGCTCTATGCGCTCATGCAGTTCATCTTCGCGCCGGTGCTCGGCGCTCTGAGCGACACGCTGGGCCGGCGCCCCGTGCTGCTCATGTCGCTCGGCGGTGCGGCAATAGACTATCTCATCATGGCCTTCGCGCCGCATCTCTGGATGTTGCTTTTGGGCCGCGCCATCGCCGGCCTGACCAGCGCCAATGTCTCCGTGGCCATGGCCTACATCACCGATATTTCGCCGGAGGACGAGCGAGCCCGCCGCTTCGGCCTGTTCAACGCCATGTTCGGCATCGGCTTCATCGTCGGGCCGGTTCTCGGCGGTTTGCTTGGCGACCATTGGCTGCGACTGCCGTTCATCGCCGCCGCCGTGCTGAACGCCTGCAATCTTCTGCTGGCACTGTTCGTTCTGCCGGAGTCGCGCACGCCGACCCGTGCCAGGATCGATCTCGCCGCGCTCAACCCGCTCAAGCCGCTACGCGGCGTCTTCGCGATGACCGGGCTTGCGCCCATCGTCGCGGTGTTTTTCATCCTGAGCGCGACGGGAGAAGCCTACGGCACCTGCTGGGCGCTGTGGGGGAGCGATACGTTCGGCTGGAACGGCCTCTGGATCGGCCTGTCGCTGGGCGCATTCGGTATCTGCCAGACGTTGGCGCAGGCATTCTTGCCCGGCCCGGCAACCAGACTGCTCGGCGAGCGCTGGGCCGTCGTCGTCGGCATCGCCTGCACGTGCATCGCCCTTGTTGCCATGGCCTTCGCGGGACAGGGCTGGATCGTGTTCGCCATCATGCCGGTCTTCGCCCTCGGCGGCATCGGCGCGCCGGCGTTTCAGGCACTGGCCACCCGGCAGGTCGACCCGGCGAGCCAGGGCCAATTGCAAGGCGTGCTGGCCTCGGCCGTCAGCCTGGGCTCCGTCATCAGCCCGCTGGCATTCTCCACGCTCTATTTCGCGGTCCAGAAGACCTGGCCCGGGGCCATCTGGCTGTCGGCGGTCGTCATCTATGCAATCGCGGTCCCGCTGGTTTTTCTTGGCACCCGTTCAGCTTGTCCGGTGCAGCCCGCGCACGCATAGCTTTCGGAGGAAGACGCAAACCGGTGGCCGGTCGCGCGGAGGCAACTGTGTTTCGCCAGCCGAACCTAGTCGAAAAACCCGCGCAACTGGCAGTGGATGATCGATTTGTAGTCGTCGAGCATGCGTTGTCCCTCGGCCTTGTCCTGCGTCAGCGCCAGCCGCACCACACCGCCGGCGAGTTGGAAGAACAGGAACACCATGCGCCGGAACTCGTCCTGCCGTTCGGGTTTCAACAGCCGGATGATCTGATCGCAGAAAACGCTGGCCTGGTGATGCGTCTCGGCGATGTCGAGGTTCTTCAGCGCCTTGTCGGCCTGGATGGCGTTCTGCAGGTCCTGGATGGCGGGATCGCCGGCGACGCGCTCGAAATAGTCGTCGAGCATGCGGTCGGAAGCCGCGATCATGCTCTCCAGCCCATCGATGCCGGCGACGATCTCCTGTTGCCGCGCCCGCGTCACCTCCGAGAAGCGCTCGTAGAGCGTGGCCAGGATCGCCGACTTGTTGGGGAAGTAGTGGTAGACCGTGGCGATCGGCCCGCCGGCCAGCGCGCCGACCTCTTTCATGGTGACGGCGTCGATGCCCTTTTCGCCGATCAGCCGCATGGCGGTCGCCAGGATCGCGTCGATGCGCTCGCGGCTGCGCTCCTGCTTGGGGCGTCGCCTGAGCTGAGAACCGGTCTCTGCACGCTTGGCCTGTTTCATATGCCGGCTGTCCACATCCTGCTTGGCGAATTCGCATTGACAACAAAGATGATAAAGTATCAGTTTTCAAGATACTGATTGATTATCAGCTTTTGACGCATCCGCCTGAAAGCACGATGCGCGACGACAGAATGAGGCAACGGACGTTGGGAGGCGCCTGTGGACTCGAAGAATTCCGCGCATTCGCAAGGGGACTGGCTGGTCGGCAATCCAACGCGCGGGCAGCTTGCCGCGGCGCTCTGGATCGGTTCCGTCGGCCTGCTCATCCTCGGCCTGCAGCCGGTGCTGCTCGGTGCTCTTTTCACGCAAGGCCATGTCACCGGCGATGAACTGGCGCTGGTCGCCACCGCCGAGCTGATCACCATCGGCCTCGGCTCGGCCACGGTGGCAATGGCGCTTTCGGCGCGCAACATGCGCTGGAAAAGTGCGGTCCTTCTGCTGCTTTTGGCGCTGGCCAATCTGTGGACCGCCTATGCGGCGGGCGCCAACATGCTGATCGCCGCCCGCGCTGTCGCCGGCTTCGCCGAGGGTGGCCTTGTCGCCGTCGCAACCGAATTGATCGCGCGATCGCGCCGCGCCGAGCGCATCGGCGGCTATTTCGTCTCGCTGCAGACGCTGGCGCAATGCGTTCTGGCGCTGCTGCTCGCACTCGTCGTCATTCCCGCCTATGGCGCCGGCGGCGGTTTCGTCACGCTGGCGGTCGTTTGCCTGCTTTCGCTCGCCGTCGCCCGCAACGTGGCGGACGACTATGCGGACCTGCCCAAGGAAGAGCATTTTGCCAATGTGCTGACGCCCGGCGCGATCACCGCGCTGCTGTCGATCTTCTGTTACTTCATGTTCTTCGGTTCGGTCTGGGCGTTTCTCGAGCCGCTCGGCGCGCAATATGGCATCGACGGCCGCACGGTCGGACTGATCGTTTCGGCGAGCCTCGCCGCTCAGATCCTTGGCGCCATGACGGCCACCGTGTTCGAGGCGCGCATCGACTATCGCCTCGCCATAACCGGTGTCGGCATCGTTGCCGTGATCGCCTGCCTGGTGCTGGCCGGCGGGCCGGCACTCACCACTTTCTGGATCGCCGCTCTGGCGATGGGCTTCATCCTGCTCTTCGTCGTTCCCTACCAGATCAGGCTGGCGATCACCGCGGACGAGACACGCACGACTGCGCTCCTGGTGCCGGCAGCGCAATTGTTCGGCCTGGCGTTCGGGCCGGTCGCCGCCTCGCTGCTGATCAGGGAAGGGGATTTCCGCGGCGTGCCGCAATTCGCCGCCGCCAGCGTCGTCGCTTCGGTGGCGCTGCTTGGCCTGTTCGTCGCCCTGTCGCGCCGCCGCGTCGTCGCCTGAAACCGGGGGCCATCATGACCAACAGTTGGACGAACTGGTCGGGCTTTGTCGCGGCCTCGCCGCAGCAGATTTTGAGCCCAGACAATCTCGGTGGCATCGTCGAGGCGGTGAAGACGGCGCTCGGGCCGCTGCGTGTCGTCGGGGCAGGGCATTCCTTCACGCCGCTGGCCGCAACCGACGGCACCTTGCTGTCGCTGGAGAAGTTCGAAGGGCTGGTCTCGCACGATCCCGCCGCCAGCCTGGCGCGCATCCGCGCCGGCACCCGGCTTGGCCCGTTGATGAAGCTGTTGCAGGAGATCGGCCAGGGCCTGCCCAATATGGGCGACATCGACCGGCAGGCGATTGGCGGCGCGCTCGGCACCGCCACGCATGGTTCGGGCCGCACGCTCGGTGCCTATCACACCCAGCTTGAAGCGATGCAGTTCGTCGACGGGCAGGGCGCGGTGCGCGAACTGACGCTGGCGAAGGATCGCGACCTGATCCACGCCACCGGTGTGGCTTTGGGCGCCTTCGGCATCTTGACCGAGGTGACGCTGAAGAACGTCGCCACTTATCGCCTGCACCGGCGCAAATGGGTGCTGCCGATCAAGGATATGTTGGCGCAGTTCCAGCCGATGATGGGCGCGCACCGTTCGGCCGAATTCTACTATGTCCCGTTCTCCGGCCATGCGCAGTTCATCGCCAGCGACCTGTCCGACAAACCGGTCAGCCCAAGCCGCCGGAGGAGGATGAGGAGGGGCTGGCGACACTGCGCAAGCTGCGCACGGTGCTCGCCTGGGCGCCATGGCTGCGCGGCCTCATCATCCGCTCGGTGATGGCCAGGCTGCCGGCCGAGGACTACGTGCAGGATTGGCTGAACGTCTACGCCAGCGACCGCCGCACTCGTTTCAACGAGATGGAATATCATCTGCCCTTCGAGGAGGGGCCGAAGGCGCTGGCCGAGATCATCGAGCTGACCGAAAAGCGCTTTCCGGAAGTCTATTTTCCGATGGAGGTGCGGTCCGTCGCCGCCGACGAGTTCTGGCTCAGCCCCTTCTACAAGCGGCCGACCTGCTCGATCGCCATCCACCACGATGCCGCCAGCAACCCGTTGCCCTTCATGCGCGCGGCCGAGCCGATCTTCCGCAAATATGGCGGGCGGCCGCATTGGGGCAAGATGCACAGCCTGACCGCGAGGGATTTCGCCGCGCTCTATCCGCGTTGGAAGGACGCGATGGAGGTTCGCCGCGACATCGACCCGCAAGGCCGCTTCGTCTCGCCCTATCTGGCGAGCCTGTTCGGGCTAGCGTGATGGAAGCGTATTTTTCGAGCATGACAGCGGCATTGCGCGAGGCCGGGCTTTTCAAGCCCTGCCTGGTGCTCGACCGCGACCGGCTGGACGCCAACATCGCTCTGACCCGGCAGAGGCTGGCGCCGGGCCTTGCACTGCGGTTGGTCGACAAGTCGCTGGCCTGCCTGCCATTGCTGTCACGCATCGCCAGCGCCCTCGGCGCCGAGCGCTTCATGACCTTTCACCTGCCGATCACCGAGGCGGTGCTGAAGGCTTTCCCGACGGCGGATTTGTTGCTCGGCAAGCCGATGCCGGTGGAGGCGGCACGGCAAGCGCTGTCGCTTCGCGACGATGACTGGAGCCGCGTCTGCTGGCTGGTCGATACCGAAGCACGGCTTGAACAATACATGGCCATGGCGGAAGCGCTGGGCTCAGACCTGCGCATCGCCTTCGAGGTCGATATCGGCCTGCATCGCGGCGGTTTTTCCGAGCCGGCGGCGCTGTCGCGGGCGTTGCAGCGCTTGCGCGCGCATCCCCTGCTCCACTGCGAAGGCATCATGGGTTACGAGGCGCACGCGCCGCATATTCCAAACCTGTTCGGCGGCCCCGAACAGGCGCTAACGAAATCGGTCGCCGCGTTCCAGGCCTTCGTCGCCTGTCTGGCGCCGAACGAGAGGCAGATCCTCAACATCGGCGGCTCCAAGACGGCGCTGCTGCACCGCACTGACACGCTGGCCAACGAGGTGTCGGTCGGCTCCGCCTTCATGCTGCCGACCGATTTCGACACACCTAGCCTTGCCGGCTTCCAGCCAGCCGCCTTCATCGCCACACCGGTTCTGAAAGTGGTCGACGCCGAATTGCCCGGCCCGGCCTTCGTCGGCCGCGCCTTGCAGGCGCTTGGCCGCTTCCCGCGCCGCGGTTGCTACATCTATGGCGGCAAGTGGATGGCAAAGCCGGTGTTTCCCGAGGGCGCTGCCGAAAACGCCATGCTCGGCCTTTCCTCCAACCAGCAGTTCATGGCGCTGCCGGACGGCGCGACGATCCAGCCGGACGATTTTTTCTACCTGCGCCCAACCCAGTCCGAGTTCGTGCTGCAGCAGTTCGGAACCATCGCAGTCTTTTCCGAGGGGCGGGTGATCGAGCACTGGCCGGCGCTGCCGTTGGGCTGATGAACATCCCCGCTCCTTTGCAATAGATCTCGACGCCGAACGTCATCGCTTGATTGTTGTTTCCGACAATCATATATTTGACTGAGTCAACAATATCGTTGGCGCCGTCCTGTGATGCTAGACTCCACCGAGGTTGCCATGCTTGCCCTTTCGAACCCGAGCCAAGACCAGATCGACTGCATGCGGGCCTTCAACCGCTTCTACACGCGCCAGATCGGCCTGCTGGAGGAAGTGCTGCTGAAAAGCCCGTTCTCGCTCACCGAGGCGCGGGTGCTGTTCGATCTTGCGCAGCGAAACGGCCAGACAGCCGCCGAACTCGGCCGCGAGCTTGGTCTCGACGCCGGCTACCTCAGCCGCATGCTGAAGAAATTCGAGGAGCGCGGGCTGGTGCTGCGCGAGGCGCAGGCCGACGACGCCCGGCAATCGGCCATCGCGCTGACCGAGGCCGGTAGGAGCGCCTTCGCCGAATTGGATAGCGCCTCGAACAAGGAAATCGGCGCCTTGCTCGAGCGCCTGCCGCCGGAACGGCGACAGACGCTGGTGACGGCGATGGCGACGATCATGCGCGTGCTGGGCGGCGGCGGCGAACCGAAGGTGCCCTACATATTGCGGCCGCTGCAGACCGGCGACCTCGGCTGGATCACGCGCCGGCAGGGTATGCTCTACGCGCAGGAATATGGCTGGGACGAAACCTACGAGGCGCTTGTCGCCGAAATCCTCGCCGCCTTCGTGAAGTCCTACGATCCGAAGACGGAACGCTCCTGGGTGGCGGAGCGCGACGGCGAGGTGGTCGGCTCGGTCTTCGTGGTGCATCAGTCCGACGAGGTGGCGAAGCTCAGGCTTCTTTACGTCGAGCCGTCGGCACGCGGCCTCGGCATCGGCAAGCGGTTGACCGACGAATGCATCGCCTTTGCCCGGTCCCGCGGCTACAAGACGCTGACCTTATGGACCAACGATATTCTCATCGCGGCGCGGCGCATCTATCAGGCCGCCGGCTTCAAGCTGGTCAAGGAAGAACGCCACACATCCTTCGGCAAGGATCTGGTCGGGCAGACCTGGGAGCTGACGCTGTAGGCGCGTAAGGGCAGGCGCACGGCTTATTGGCACTGAGGGCATGCCTATTGGCACTGAGGGCACGGCGAGACGCCTCTCGTCCGTCATTCCCGACCTCGTCAGCGACCGCAGGGAGCGGAGAGTGTCGGGAATCCATGCCGTGACCGATATGCTGTGAAAACGGTGCAGCTACTGAAAGAACACCGCGCTCTTCGACCTCCTATCGTGGAAGGCTCTATAGTTGAGATGTTCTGGCATGGATTCCCGACACTCTCCGGTCGCTTCACTCCCTCACGAGGTCGGGAATGACGGACCTTAGCTGGCTGCGCCCAAGCCCATCCATCTGGAGTTCGTTGTCAGGGTCGAACCTCCAGGTTCGGCCCTTTTCTCATGCTGCGACCGCATGTTCCCTTGTCAGGACGCTCCCGCGCCAGCGCATGGCTGTCATGCAGATTTGCCAGTTCACGTTTTTCGTGATCGGCTTGAATAGTAAGCATGCTTATTATATGTCATGCTTATGTCTTCGAACACGGAACATACGATCGGCTTCCTGGTCCACACGGTGGGCCGGCTTTTGCGCAAGCGTTTGGAACAGATGGCGATCAACACGCATCTTTCCGCCGCTCAATGGCGGTTGCTGTTCTGGGTGGCCAAGGAAGAAGGCACGACGCAGGCCCGCCTCGCTGAATATCTGGAAATCGAGCCGATCAGCGTTTCCCGCATGCTCGACCGCATGGAGCAGGGCGGCTGGGTCGAACGCCGGGCCGATGCCAATGACCGCCGCGTGCGCGCGCTGTTCCTCACCGAACAGGGCCGCGAAGCCTTCCTCTACGTGAAGAGTTTCGTCGGCACGGTCACCGAAGAGGCATTCGCTGGAATATCGAAGGCCGATCAGCAGACAATCATGCAGGGGCTCGAGAAGGTCATCGAGAACCTCAACACCACCATCACGTCCTCCCAAGACGCTGACAATGGCACTGAAGCCAAGACGTTAGAGAGTGCAGACCAATGAACGCCGTGTCCAAGATCGACGAGAGTGAAGTGACCAAGCTCGAGATCGAGCAGCCCGCGCCGCCGGCGCAGCCGGTGATCGCTGCGCCGCCGATCGAGCCGGCGCCCGTGCCGCAGAAGAAGAAGTCGCGCGGCCTGCGCTTCATCCTGATGGTGTCGGTGCCGCTCGTGCTCGTCGCCGCCGGCGGCTACTACTGGGTGACCGGCGGTCGCTACGAAGAGACCGAAAACGCCAATCTGCAGCAGGCGACGCTGTCGATCGCGGCCAATGTTCCCGGCCGCATCGTTCAGGTGAACGTCGCCGACAATATGGGCGTCAGGAAGGGCGACGTGCTGTTCGCCGTCGATCCCGAGCCGTACCGGATCGCGCTGGCCCAGGCTGATGCTGCGGTTGCCAATGCACGCCTCGGCGTCGAGCAGCTGCGCGCCGCTTACAACCAGGCACAGGCGCAGGCCAGGTCCGCCTCCAGCGAGGTCGACTACGCCCAGTCGCAATATGACCGCGCCGCCGATCTGGTGAAGAAGGGCATCAACCCGCAGTCGACGCTCGACCAGACCCGCAACGATCTGGACAAGGCCAAGCAGCAGCTTTCCGTCGCCCAGCAGGGCATCGACAGTGCCAAGGCCGCGCTGGACGGCAATCCCGACATCGCCACCGACAAGCACCCGACCGTGTTGGCGGCACTCGCCGCCCGCGACAAGGCCGCTTTCGACCTGACCCAGGCGACGGTGCGCGCGCCTGACGACGGCGTCGTCTACAAGGCTGCGTCCTTCAAGGTCGGCCAGTATGTGGGCGTCGGCACGCCGCTGTTTGCGCTGGTCGAGACCGGCGACACCTGGGTCGACGCGAACTTCAAGGAAACCCAGCTCACCCGCTTGAAGCCCGGCCAGAAGGCCGACATCGTGCTCGACACCTATCCGGACAAGACCTTCAAGGCCACCGTGCAGGCAATCGGCGCCGGCACCGGCGCGCAGTTCTCGCTGCTTCCGGCCCAGAACGCCACCGGCAACTGGGTCAAGGTCACGCAGCGCATCCCTGTGCGCCTGCAACTGGACGACAGCGACGCCAAGCTGGCTCTGCGTGCCGGCATGAGTGCCTCCGTCACCGTCGACACCGGCGCATCGCGCGGTTTCGGCAGCCTGTTTGGCCACGCCTTCGCCGGTGAGGCCAAGTAAAGCGGCTTAAGCGAGCCGCACCACAGTTTGACGAGGAGGATCGGTTTGCCGGCGGGCCGGCGCGGCGTGTGATTGTGGTGACGCTTATGCGTCCCGATCCCTCGACCGCCGGCACCACCAAGAGTTTCCGGGCGGCAGGCGCGCGAAAGCAGGCGCTGGCCGTTAAACCCCCAAAATGGCTGGCAATCCCCTGACGAGGTTGCCTTGCCGCCCGGAAAGCCCTTCAGGCGCCGACCGCTCCGGACTGGATCGAAATTGCCATGAGTGCAGATCAAGGTTATCGCGAAGTCCCGAACCGTGGGCTGGCCACCGTGGCGATCATGGCGGCGACGGTGATGCAGGTGCTGGACACCACCATTGCCAATGTCGCGCTGCCGTCGATGTCGGGCGACCTCGGCGCGTCGCCTGACACCATCAACTGGGTGCTGACGTCCTACATCGTCGCGGCCGCCATCGTCACGCCGATGACCGGCTGGCTGTCCGACAAGTTCGGCCGCAAGGAGCTGTTCCTGGGCTCGGTCGTCGGCTTCGTCTTCTTTTCGCTTTTGTGCGGGCTCGCCTGGAGCCTGGAAACGATGGTGCTGTTCCGCCTCATGCAGGGCGTGTTCGGCGCATCGATCGTGCCGCTGTCGCAGCTTTTCCTGATGGACATCAATCCCAAGGAACGCCGGGGTCAGGCCATGGCGATCTGGGGCGCCGGCATCATGGTCGGGCCCGTGGTCGGGCCGACGCTGGGCGGCTGGCTGACCGACAGCTACAACTGGCGCTGGGTGTTCCTGATCAACCTGCCGGTCGGCATCGTCGCCTTCCTCGGCATGGCCGCCTTCCTGCCCAGCATCCCCAAGCGCATCCGCGGCTTCGACTTCTTCGGCTTCGCCATGCTGTCGCTGGGCGTCGGCGCGCTGCAATTGATGCTCGACCGCGGTGCCGATGCCGACTGGTTCTCCTCGACCGAGATCTGGATCGAGACCGGCCTCGCCGTCATCGGCATCTGGGTCTTTGTTGTGCACACCATGTCCGCCGACCGCCCGTTCATCGACGCCAAGATCTTCCTCGACCGCAATTTCGCGGCGGCGCTGGTGTTCATCTTCATCATCGGCGTCATTCTCCTGGCCGGCATGGCGCTGATGCCGCCCATGCTCTCGGCGATCTTCGGCTATCCCACGGTGACGACGGGCATGGTGATGGCGCCGCGCGGTGTCGGCACGATGATCTCGATGCTGGCGGTCGGACGCCTGATGCGCATCGTCGATCCGAGGAAGCTGATCTTCGTCGGCATGCTGCTCACAGCCTATTCGTTCAACATGATGGCCGGTTTCACGCCGCAGATGGATGCCTGGCCGATCGTGTCGTCCGGCATCGTGCAGGGTCTGGGACTAGGGCTGGTCTTCGTGCCGATTTCAACGATGGCCTTCTCGACGCTAAACCCCTCGGGTCTGCCGGATGCGACGGCGCTGTTCACGCTGGTGCGCAACATCGGTTCCTCCATCGGCATCTCGGCCTTTGCGGTGATGCTGACGCAGAACACGCAGATCAACCACTCGGAGCTGTCGGCCTTCATCAACCCGTTCAACCCGAACCTATGGATCGCTAACCCGTCGGCGGCGATGGGCGACCGCACCGCGCTGTCGCAGGTGGACGGTCTCGTCAACATCCAGGCCCAGATGGTTTCTTACGTCTCCGACTTCAAACTGATGATGCTGGTGACGCTCAGCGCCATTCCGCTCATCTTCCTGCTCAAATCGCCGAAGAAGTCTGCAGGCGGCGCGGCCGCGCCGGCGGTGCATATGGATTGAGGCAATCGGCAGTCGGCAGTCGGCAGTCGGAACTTACTGGTGAGAAATTGGCTAGGCATGGTCGAAATCAGCCATTATTTTCCGACTGCCGACTGCCGACTGCCGACTGCCGACTGCCGACTGCCGACTGCCGACTGCCGACTGCCCTACTTCCCCAAAACCAACGCCCAATACCGCCAACCAGGCCGTGACGCATCGCCGACATAGGCGAGGCCGAAGCGCGTGAAACGCGGATCGAGCATGTTGCGGCGATGCGGCGGCGAGTTCATCCACATGTCGAACAGGCGCGTCAGGTCCATGCGGCCTTGGGCGATGTTTTCGGCGGCCGCGCCCTTGATGCCGTTGTCGGAGACGCGCGCGGCGAAATCCTTGCCCCAGCCGGTCGTGTGCTCCATTCGCCCCGCGCTGGCCATATAGCGCGCTTGCTGCAGCGCGGCCTGTTCAAGCTGCGCGTCGGGGCTGAGCGCCGTCAGGCCGGCACCCGAGCGGATGCCGGAAACGATGCCGCTTGCCGCCGCCGAGGAGCCGCCACTTTCGCCGGTCGGGCGCATCGTGCCGCAGCCGGCGAGCAAGGCGAGCGCGCCGAAGCCGCCAAACCTCAGCAGGGCGCGCCGGTCCATCGAGAGGAGCGGGGTGGGCGATCGGGCGGTCGAATCTGAAAGTGTCATCGTCTCTTCCATACCCGCGAAAATGGCTTTTGGCAGGCGTCTCAAGAAACTGTGATGCCGCCCGGACGACAGTCGTGGACGAAGCTGTTATGGTGAGACGTTCAGACAGTGGCAGCCACGGGCGGCCATCAAGGGTTTCGACCCTCGGCGGTGACCGCTCTCCAACCCGACAGGAGGATGGTAATGGCCGGTTTTCATGTCATGGCAGGGGCGCACGGACTTGAGTTGCCGACGGTGCGCCGGATTTCCATTTCAGACCTGTTCGACGCCCTGAAGCGCGGTGCCGAGGATTTTTGGGCGAAACCTTCGCACTACGTCTTCCTCGGGCTGATCTATCCGATCGTCGGGCTGATCCTGACGGAGTGGACGTCGGGCTCCAACGCCATCCAGCTGGTCTACCCGCTGATGACCGGTTTTGCACTCGTCGGCCCCTTTGCAGCCATTGGTCTTTACGAGATGTCGCGGCGGCGCGAGCGCGGCATGGACACGTCCTGGAAGCGTGCGCTCGATGTGCGCCATTCGCCGGCGCTGCCGTCCATCGCCGTCATCGGCATCATGCTGATGGCGTTCTTCCTCTTGTGGCTGTTCACGGCGCAATCGATCTATGCATCGTCCTTTGGCGACCAGCCTCCGGCAGCGCTTGGAACCTTCGTTCGGGACCTGTTCACCACCAACCAGGGCTGGCGGCTCATCCTCCTCGGCAATTTGACCGGTTTTGTCTTTGCGCTGATCGTGCTGGCAACGACCGTCATCGCCTTCCCGCTGCTGCTTGATCGTGACGTCGGCGTGGTGTCGGCGATCGAGACTTCGGTGCGCGCCGTCGCCATGAACCCCGTGCCGATGCTGGCCTGGGGTCTGATCGTGGCGGTGTTACTGGTGATCGGCTCGATCCCGCTGTTTGCCGGCCTTGCCATCGTCATGCCGATCCTCGGCCACGCCACCTGGCACCTCTACCGCAAGGTGGTGGTACCGGAAGGCAAGGCCGACCGGCGGCCGATGTAGGCCTGTCGGGTTACCTTGATCAGCGCTGGCTTTCGGTCGCCATCCGCACGGCCAGCGCCGCCAGCACGGTTCCCATCAGCCAACGCTGGATCAGCATCCATAGCGGTCGCCCGGCCAGGAACACCGCTATGGAACCCGCCGTGACCGCGATGACGGCGTTGACGCTCAGGCTGATGGTGATCTGCGTTACGCCCAGCACCAGAAGCTGCGACAGCACGTGGCCCTTTTCGGGCTCGATGAACTGCGGCAGCAGCGACAGATAGAGCACTGCGACCTTCGGATTGAGCAGATTGGTCATCAACCCCATCATAAACAGCTTGCGCGGCCGGTCGCGCGGCAGCTCCTTCACCTGGAAGGGCGAGCGCCCGCCGGGGCGCAGCGCCTGCCAGGCGAGGTAGAGCAGGTAGAGCGCGCCGCCGAACCGCAGCACGTCATAGGCATAGGGCACGGCAAGCAGCAGCGCCGTGATGCCGAAGGCCGCGCACAGCACATAGAACAGGAAGCCGACGGCAACGCCGCCGAGCGAGATCAGCCCGGCTTTCGGTCCTTGCGAGAGCGAGCGCGAGATCAGGTAGATCATGTTCGGGCCTGGCGTCAGCACCATGCCGAGGCAGATCAGGGCGAAGGCGATGTGATTGGCGGTATCGGGCACGGCAGTCCCCCAGATGTGGCGCATCCAAGCGCGCTGGCGCGAAACTGCATCTTTGCCGCGCAACCCGCAAGATCATGACCCGTCGGCTGATTGCGCCAGATCGGGCTTCGCCTTTTGGCCCATCGCCCGTCACGGCAAAAGCTGGTGACAGCCGCCCGGGCTTCGGCTAATCCGGGGCCGTCCCGGCATGGCCGGTAGCACTCGAACGCGGCCTGTTTTTCTGGGATGCCATGACGGATCTGCTTGAAACGATCGATACGCTGACTGCCGTCTCCGGCCGCTATGACACGCTCTTGTGCGACGTCTGGGGCGTGGTCCACAATGGCGAGACGCATTTTCCGGCTGCGGCCGCAGCCCTTGCGCAGGCTCGCAAGGCCGGGCTGGCGGTGGTGCTCATCACCAATTCGCCGCGTCGAAACGCCGACGTGATCGCCCAGTTGCGGGTGATCGGCGTGCCCGACGACGCGTTCGACCGCGTGGTGACGTCCGGCGACGTGACGCGCGATCTGATCGCCGAAGGCCCGCGCAAGGTATTCCACCTCGGGCCGGACCGCGACGTCACCATCTATGACGGGCTCGATGTCGAACTGGTCGAGGAATTCGAGGCGCAGGCCGTGGTCTGCACTGGCCTGTTCGACGACGAGGCCGAAACGCCGGAAGACTATGCCGAGATGCTGGCGCGGCTGCGGGCGCGCAACCTGCCGTTCATCTGCGCCAATCCCGATATCATCGTCGAGCGCGGCGACAGGCTGATCTGGTGCGCCGGCGCGCTTGCCCGCGACTACGCCCAGCTCGGCGGCCGCACGCTGATCGCCGGCAAGCCGCATGCGCCGATCTATGCGGCGGCGATGAAGGCGGCTTGCGAGGCTCTCGGCCGTGACCTGACGCGCAACCAGGCGCTGGCCATCGGCGACGGCATGATGACCGACGTCAAGGGCGGCGCCGACAACGGCTTCGACGTGCTCTATATTTCCGGCGGCATTCATGCCCGCGACTATGGCGACCCGTTGCGGCCCGATCCGGCGCGGTTGGCGGCTTTCCTCGAAAAGCACGGCTACCGGCCCGTTGCCGTCATGCCGCGGCTGAAATAAGGGAGCGGCATGGACAAGCCGTTCGAACGCATTTCCGGCGACACGGTGCTGCCGTCCCGTCTGCGCGGCGGCGTGGTGGCGATCGGCAATTTCGACGGCGTACATCGCGGCCATCAGGCCGTGTTGCAGCGGGCATTGGACGAGGCGCATCGGCGCGGCGTCCCGGCGCTGGTGCTGACCTTCGAACCGCATCCCCGCACCGTTTTCAGGCCGGACGTGCCGCTGTTCGTGCTCACCCCGCCGCCGGTGAAGGCGAGGCTCCTGTCCTATTTCGGCTTCGACGCCGTTATCGAGCAGGAATTCACCCGCGAATTTTCCGAGCGGTCGGCGGAATCCTTCATCACCGATATCCTGGAAAAGAACCTCGGCATTTCCTGCGCGGTCACCGGTTTCGACTTCCATTTCGGCAAGGACCGCCAGGGCGGCCCGGCCTATCTGGCGGAAGCTGGCAGGCGCCACGGTTTTGGCGTCGCCCAGGTCGAGGCTTTTTGCGACGAGGGCACGGACGTCGTCTCCTCCAGCCGCATCAGGGCGCTGCTCACCGAGGGCGAGCCGGCCGAAGCGGCAGGCCTGTTGGGCTATCGTTTCACGGTCGAAAGCGAGATCATCGGCGGCCAGCAGCTCGGCCGCACGCTGGGTTTCCCCACCGCCAATATGAGGCTTTCGCCGCAAACCACGCTGAAGGAAGGCATTTACGCCGTCCGCTTCCGGCGCCAGGACGGCACCTTGCACGATGGCGTTGCCAGTTTCGGGCGGCGCCCGACGGTGGACGACAACGGTGCGCCGCTGCTCGAGACGTTTCTCTTCGACTTCTCCGACAGCCTTTACGGCGAGGTCTGCGAGGTATCGTTCTTCGCCTATCTGCGCGGCGAGGTGAAGTTCGAGGGGCTTGACCCGCTGGTCGCCCAGATGAAGCGCGACGAGGCGGAGGCGAGGGCGGTGCTGGCCGGCGTGCGGCCACTTTCCGCCCTCGACGGGAAGATCACTTTTTAGCGTCCGCGGGCGCGCTGGCCCTCAAGCCCAGACCGAAAGCGATGTAGGTCCAGCCCTGGAAGATCAGGTCGATCGCCAGGAACAGGCCGAGCACCCACAGGCTGTTGACCGGCCAGCGCAGCGCGATGATCAGGCCCGCCAGCACGGTGATGATGCCGGCGGCAATGATCCAGCCTGAACCCTTTTCGGCGCGGTGCTGGAAGCCGACGGTGGTGCGGATCAGGCCCGACGCCACCAGCGCGATAGCCAAAAGCAGGGTGAGTACCGCCGAGGCCAGCAGCGGATTGTAGAAGGCGAAGAAGCCGGCCACCGCATAAAGCAGGCCGTTGAGCAGCCAGTAGAAGAACCGTCCCCAGGTCTTGACGCCGAAGGCATGCACGATCTCGATGGCGCCGGCGATCAGCATCAGCCATCCGACGAAATAGACCGACACGACCGTGGCGATGAACAGATTGCCGAAGGCGATGCCGCCCAGGATCAACATCAAAACGCCAAGGGCAACGAACCATCCCCATTTGGAACGGGCTTGCCCGATTACATTCTTCAATTCGTCCGTTGGCAGGGTCATGGCCATCCTCTCCAAGGTTGTGCCTGTCACAGGGCGGACGATAACGCCGTGCCAATATGGCGTCCAGTGATGGCGCCGAAACGGAATTTGTTTGGAAATCGCGGATTTAAGTCAAATTTTACCAAACGGCCGTCATAGACAACGCAACGGTGAGTTGTGCATGGTGTTGTAATGAGTCCTGCAAGGTTCCTCCCGGCGGCACTGGCTGCTCTTGTCGTTGCTGCCCCGTCCGGCGCCCGCGCCGGGGACGGCTTTTTCGACTGGATTCACGGCGACTGGTATCTGGAGGTCGGCGTCACCGGCCTGGTCGCGCCGAATTTCGAAGGCGGCAAGAAATACCTGCTCGGCGCCGAGCCGATCATTTCGCTGGGCAAGGCTGGCAACGACACCCGCTTTTCCTCGCGCAACGACAATATCTCGCTGGGCCTCTACGACACCGGCAATTTCCGCGCCGGCCTGAACGGCAAGCTGCTGTTGCGCCGCAGCAGCGACACGCAGGGCCTGGAAGGGCTGGACCCGGTGCCATGGGGTGGCGAGCTCGGCGGTTTCGCCGAATTCTATCCCGTGGACTGGGTGCGCGTGCGCGGCGAGGTGCGCCAGGGCGTCCGCGCCCATCACGGTGTCGTCGCCGATTTCGCGGCCGACGCCTTCTATGACGTCACGCCGGAAGTCCGCATCTCCGGCGGTCCACGCATGTCGCTGGCCTCGTCGCGCTATTTCGACGCCTATTACGGCGTCAACGCCGCCGAAGCGGCGACCACCAGCCTTGCCGAATATCATCCGGGCGGCGGCGTCAAATCGGTGGGTGTCGGCGGCGCCGTCACGTGGAAAGTCAGCGACCCGATCACCGCGAGCCTGTTCGGCGAATACAGCCGTCTGACCGGTCCGGCTGCTTCGTCCAGCCTGGTCAAGCAGAACGGTTCGAAGGACCAGTTCACCATCGGCATCTCGACCAGCTACCGCTTCGATTTCAAGATGTAGCCGAATGCGGCGGCGAGGCGCTTTATTCCTGCCGCCTTATCGGCTAAAAGCGCGGCCATGACGGCTTTCTCGCGCCCACGCGGCATCGCGATACGAATTATTGGCCCGGTGTTCCGGACGGCTTAAGGTCGTCGGAGCCGCCGGGACTTTTTGCGTGGGGCACCCTCGCGCTTTTTCCAGAACATGCTAGTTCAACGCCCGAGGCTCGCCGCCGCCGGGCAACGCATATGGCAGATCGATGAACGACAAAGCTGAAACCCTCGACTATTCCAAGACCCTTTATTTGCCGCAGACGGAATTCCCGATGCGCGCCGGCCTGCCGGAAAAGGAACCGGCGCTGGTCAAGCGCTGGCAGGACATGGACCTCTACAAGCGCCTGCGCGAAACCGCCGCCGGGCGTCCAAAATACGTGCTGCATGACGGCCCGCCCTACGCCAACGGCAACATCCATATCGGCCATGCGCTGAACAAGATCCTCAAGGACATCATCGTCCGTTCCTTCCAGATGCGTGGTTTCGACTCGAACTATGTGCCCGGTTGGGATTGCCACGGCCTGCCGATCGAGTGGAAGATCGAGGAAGAGAATTATCGCTCCAAGGGCAAGTCGAAGCCCGACCTTTCGCAGCCGGCCGCCATGGTGGCGTTCCGCCAGGAATGCCGCGCCTATGCCGAAAAGTGGATCAAGGTGCAGGGCGACGAGTTCCAGCGCCTCGGCGTCGTCGGCGATTTCGACAACCCCTACACCACCATGGCCTATCACGCGGAAGCGCGCATCGCCGGCGAACTGCTGAAATTCGCGGCGACCGACCAGCTTTACCGTGGCTCCAAGCCGGTGATGTGGTCGGTGGTCGAGCGCACCGCGCTGGCCGAAGCCGAGATCGAGTATCAGGACTACGAAAGCGACGCGATCTGGGTGAAGTTCCCGGTGAACGACGCGACCAGCGCGTTTGCTGGCAGCCATGTGGTCATCTGGACGACCACGCCCTGGACGATCCCCGGCAACCGCGCCGTCGCTTATTCGCCACGCGTCGCCTACGGGCTGTACGAGATAACCGCAGCTGAGAACGACTTCGGCCCGCAGCCGGGCGAGAAGCTGATCTTTGCCGACGCGCTTGCGGAAGAATCGTCCGCAAAGGCGAAGGTTGTTATGAAGCGCCTCCGCGATATCTCGGCGGAGCAGCTTGCCGGCCTGACGCTTTCGCACCCGCTGCATGGCCTCGGCGGTGGCTATGAATTCCCCGTTCCGCTTGTCGCCGGCGACCATGTCACCGACGATGCCGGCACCGGTTTCGTGCACACCGCGCCCAGCCACGGCCGCGAGGACTTCGAGGCCTGGGTGGATGCCGCGCCGGAACTGCGCAAGCGTGGCATCGACACGGCGATCCCGTTCCCGGTCGACGATGCCGGCTTCTATACCAAGGACGCGCCGGGCTTCGGGCCGGACCGCGAGGGCGGCGCCGCGCGCGTCATCGACGACAACGGCAAGAAGGGCGACGCCAACAAGGCCGTCATCGAGGCGCTGATCGCCGTCAACGCGCTGTTCGCGCGCGGCCGGCTGAAGCACCAGTATCCGCATTCGTGGCGTTCGAAGAAGCCGATCATCTTCCGCAACACGCCGCAGTGGTTCGTCTATATGGACAAGGAACTGGCCGACGGCACCACGCTGCGCGGCCGCGCGCTGAATGCCATCGACGCCACGCGTTTCGTGCCGGCCGCCGGCCAGACGCGCCTGCGCTCGATGATCGAGGAGCGCCCCGACTGGGTGCTGTCGCGCCAGCGCGCCTGGGGCGTGCCGATCGCCGTCTTCGCCGACGAGGACGGCAATGTGCTGAAGGACGATGCGGTCAACGCCCGCATCCTTGAGGCTTTCGAGAAGGAAGGGGCGGACGCTTGGTTCGCCGAGGGCGCGCGCGAGCGCTTCCTGGGTGCTAAGGCCAACGAACCGTGGAAGCAGGTCACCGACATTCTCGATGTCTGGTTCGATTCCGGCTCCACCCACACCTTTACGCTCGAAGACCGTCCCGACCTCAAATGGCCGGCCGACGTCTATCTGGAAGGTTCGGACCAGCACCGCGGCTGGTTCCACTCCTCGCTTTTGGAAAGCTGCGGCACCAGGGGCAGGGCGCCTTACGACACCGTCGTCACCCATGGTTTCACCATGGACGAGGAAGGCCGCAAGATGTCGAAGTCGCTCGGCAACACGGTGGTGCCGCAGGACGTCATCAAGCAGTCGGGCGCCGATATCCTGCGGCTCTGGGTGGCGACGACCGACTATTGGGAAGACCAGCGGCTCGGCAAAACCATCCTGCAGACCAACATCGACGCCTATCGCAAGCTGCGCAACACCATCCGCTGGATGCTGGGCACGCTGGCGCATGACGACGGCGCCGAAGTGGCGCTTGCCGAAATGCCCGAGCTGGAGCGGCTGATGCTGCACCGGCTGGCGGAACTGGACGAGGTGGTGCGTTCCGGCTTCGATGCCTTCGAGTTCAAGCGCATCACGCGAACCTTGCTCGATTTCATGGTCGTCGAATTGTCGGCCTTCTATTTCGACATCCGCAAGGACGCGCTCTATTGCGACGCGCCGTCGAGCGTGAAGCGCAAGGCCTCGGTCAAGGTGGTGCGCCATCTGTTCGACTGCCTGGTGAAATGGCTGGCGCCGCTTCTGCCCTTCACCACGGAAGAGGCGTGGCTGGATCGTAACCCGAAGGCCGAATCGCTGCATCTGGAACAGATGCCGGCGGTGCCCGCCGAATGGCGCGACGATGCGTTGGCCGAAAAATGGCGCAAGATCCGCCAGGTGCGCAGCGTCGTCACCGGCGCGCTGGAACTGGAGCGCGCCAAGAAGACCATCGGCTCTTCCCTCGAGGCGGTGCCGGTCGTCTATCTGAACGACGCCGGACTGGAAGCCGCACTCTCCGGAAACGATCTGGCCGAGATCAGCATCACGTCCGATCTCGTTATCTCGCACGCTGCCGCCCCCGCCGACGCCTTTGCGTTGCGCGAGGTTCCGGGCGTTGCCGTGGTTGTCGGCAAGGCCGAGGACCGTGGTCTGGTCAAGTGCGCGCGCTCCTGGCGCTACACCGCCGATGTCGGCTCGGACGCCGCTTTCCCGGGCGTTTCGGCGCGCGATGCGGCCGCTCTTCACGAGCTGAAGGCACTCGGCCGGCTCTGATTGCCGGCTGGGTACGATGCCGGTGGCTTGTTGGCCGCCGGCGTTGCCCTTAACGGACCGTTGAGGTAAAGACGCGAAATTCCGGTGACAAGAAAGACAAACTATCGCCGGATTCCCGTCGGATGAGCGCATGGGTTCATTGCCGGGCCATCGGGGCTGGCCAGAGGTCGAGAGTGAAATATTTCAGCATGACCGAAAGACGCTGCGCACGCGCGCTGGTTCTCGTGCCGCTCATGGCGTCAGGTCTGGCGCTTGCCGGTTGCGTCGGATCGCCCACCTACGGCACCGACAAGCCCGCCGACCAACAATTGCTTGGCGACCTTTCCAACGCCATTTCGCTGCGTCCGCCGAAGAAGGACGCCATCGACTACAAGCCGCGCGCCGTGCTGGTGAAGCCGAAGGCCGGCACCAAGGAGGCGCTGCCCGCGCCGCAGGATTCGATCACCCAGACCGCTGGCGGCGAATGGCCGGAATCGCCGGAGCAGCGCCGTGCGCGCCTGCGCGCCGAAGCGACCGCCAACGAGAACAACCCCAACTACCAGACCCAGATCGTCGGCGACGACGTGCAGTCCGATCCGGCAGCCGTCCGGAAGGCGATGGCCGAATCGGGCTCCAGCCACCCACCGGCTCCCGATACCGGCCAGGCCGTATCCAAGCGCGCCGAGGTGGCACGCCGCATCGCCGCCAGCGAGAAGGGCACGCCGACCTCCAGAAAATTCCTGACCGATCCGCCGACGGCCTATCGCACCGCCGCCGACACCGCGCCGCAGAACGATGTCGGCGAGGACGAATACAAGAAGGAACGGCGCCTGAAGAAGGAAGCCCTGGCCAAGAGCGGCAAGTCGGGCTGGTTCGACTGGTGGAATTGACCGGCTGCTGACGAGCGTCAGCGGCGATCCTTGAAAAAATCCTTGAGAATGGCGGCGGCCTCGGTCTCCGCGATGCCGGCATAGATGTCCGGCGCATGGTGGCAGGTCGGGGTGGCGAAGAAGCGTGCCCCGTTGACGACCGCGCCGCCCTTTTCGTCGGCCGCCCCGAAATAGAGGCGCCGCAGCCGGGCGAAGGAAATCGCACCCGCGCACATCGCGCACGGTTCCAGCGTCACATAGAGGTCGTGCCCGGTCAGCCGTTCGCTGCCCAGTTTGCCGCAGGCCTCGCGGATCGCCAGCATTTCGGCATGGGCCGTCGGGTCGTTCAATTCGCGCGTGCGGTTGCCGGCCGAAGCGACGATTTCGGCGCCGCGCACGATCACCGCGCCGACCGGCACTTCGCCCCGCGCCGCGGCAGCTTCCGCCTCCTTGAGCGCGGCGGCCATGAAATCCGGTCGTTTCAAGCTGTTTCTGTCCCGAATAAGCCCTCGCCACCCGGTGGCGATCCTGTTATCTAGCGCACGACTTCGAAAACCGGTATCGGTTTTCGAACCGGATCACGCGCACAACAGAAGTGTTACAGCGTCTTGAGGCGTCCTTTCCGACGTCCGGCGCCGTGGCCGCGCCAGAGCATGACCTTGCCCGAAAAGTTGCAGACTTTTCGGGCAAGGTCATGCGACAAAATAGGAAGATAGAGCGGAAGGCCGATGGCATTCCGTTCGGGTGAGCAAGGTAATATGGACGACAGAGACAACAAGCCGCCGCGTTCGCGTGGCCCCAAAACGGGCGGACCGCGCGGCCGCGATGCCGGCGCAGGCAAGGGCGGCAAGCCCGGCTTCGGTAAGAAGCCGTTCGCCAAGCGTTTCGACGGCGACAAGCCGGCCGGCGACCGGCCCCGCGGCGATTTCAAGCCCGGCGGCGGCAAGCCCTGGCAGAAGCGCGAGGATGGCGGCAAGCGGCCTTATGAAAAGAGCGCGCGCGGCGAGGGCAAGCCCTTCGTCAAGCGCGACGGACCGCGCAAGCCCTATACGCCGCGCCAGGATAGTGCTGCCGACGGCGAGCGGCCGAGACGCGACTTCGGCGATCGTCCCCGCACACCCCGCCCGGAAGGCGAATTCCGGCAGGAGCGCAAGCCTTACGAGAAGCGGGAAGGCGGCGGCTCCTTCGGCAAGCGGCCCTACGAAAAGGGTGCACGCACCGAAGGCAAGCCCTTCGTCAAGCGCGACGGGCCGCGCAAGCCCTATACGCCGCGCGAGGATCGCGCAGCCGACGGCGAGCGGCCGAAGCGCGATTTTGGCGGCGACCGTCCGCGCGGCCCGCGGCCCGAAGGCGGCTTCCGCCCGGACCGCAAACCTTATGAGAAGCGGGACGACGCGGGCAGCCAGCGCCCCGGCCGCTACGAGCGCGGCGAACGCAGCGAACGGCGCTTCGACAGCGGTGAACGTCGTTTCGAGCGCCCGAAGCGCGAATTCGATGGCGAACGCAAGCCGTTCCGTCCGCGCGAGGATGGCGAGCGCAAGCCGTTCCAGAAACGCGAAGGCGGCGCACCGAAGCCTTTCGGCGACAAGGGTCCGCGCCGCGAGGGCGGTTTCCGCCCGCAGGCTTCGGAAGAAGCCATGGAGACAGGCGAGCGTATCGCCAAGCGCCTGGCCCGCGCCGGCATCGCCTCGCGCCGTGACGCCGAGGAGCTGATCGCCGCCGGTCGCGTCAAGGTCAATGGCAAGGTGCTTCCATCGCCAGCCTTCAACGTCTTGCCAACCGACGTCATCCATCTCGACGACACCGAAATCCCGGCGATCGAGCGGACACGCCTGTTCCTGTTCCACAAGCCGGCCGGCCTGGTGACCACCAACCGCGACCCCGAGGGCCGCAAGACGGTGTTCGACGTGCTGCCGGCCGAACTGCCGCGCCTGATGACGGTCGGGCGGCTGGACATCAACACCGAAGGCCTGCTCCTGCTCACCAATGATGGCGGGCTGTCGCGCGTGCTGGAACTGCCGGCCACCGGCTGGTTGCGGCGCTATCGCGTCCGCGTCCACGGCAAGGTCGAGGAACAGGCGCTGGCCGACCTCAGGGACGGCATCGCCGTCGACGGCATCTTCTACGGCGCCATCGAGGCATCGCTGGAGCGCACGCAAGGCAGCAATGCCTGGCTGGTCATCGGCCTGCGCGAAGGCAAGAACCGCGAGGTGAAGAACATTCTCGGTGCGCTCGGGCTCGAAGTGACGCGGCTGATCCGCATCTCCTACGGTCCGTTCCAGCTCGGCGAATTGCCGGAAGGCCATGTTCTGGAGATCAAGGGCCGCACGCTGCGCGAGCAGCTCGGCGAAACGCTGATCGAGGAATCGGGCGCCAATTTCGAGGCTGACATCGCCACGCCCTTCTCCAACAAGCCGGTGCGGCGCACCGAGCCGCGCGTGGAAGACAGGCCGCGTCTGCCGCCCCAGCGCGAGGGTGATCATCGCCCGATCGGCGAGGGCGGCCTGATCAAGGCGCGCAAGCGGCGCGAGGGCAGCCGCGACGAGGCGCTCGGCAAGCTTTCGACCCGGCCGGAGCGCGGCGGGTTCAGCAAGCCTGGCGGTTCCGGCAAACCAGGTGGCTTTGGCAAACCAGGCGGCTTTGGCGAACGCGGTCCCCGCAAGGGCGAGCGCGAACAGCGGCCGATCGAGCCGCCGGGTCAGCGCCGGGCCAATGTCTGGATGGCGCCGGGCGCGCGGCCGCAGGGCGCCAAGATCGAGCGGCCGGAACGTTCCGGCACCGGTGGCGATCGCCCGCGCGGCCGTCCTAGCGAAGGCAAGGGCGGCGCGCCGCGCGGCAAGGGACCGGGCAAAGGCCCGAGGCAGCGCTGATGCGGATCGTCGGGGGCGAATTTCGCGGCAGGCCGTTGGCCACGCCGCGCGATCACTCCATCCGCCCGACCACCGACCGCACGCGCGAGGCCGTCTTCAACGTGCTCGCGCATCGTTTTCCCGACAGGCTGGAAGGCGTGCGCGTGCTCGACCTCTTCGCCGGCACCGGCGCGCTCGGCCTGGAAGCGCTGTCGCGCGGCGCCTCCTACGCCGTCTTCATCGAGGAATCGGCCGAGGGACGCGGCCTGATCCGCTCCAATGTCGAAGCCTACGGCCTCACCGGCCGCACCAAGATATTCCGCCGTGACGCCACCCAGCTTGGCGAGGCCGGCACGATCGCGCCATTTACCCTGCTGTTTGCCGATCCGCCCTATGGCAAGGGCCTTGGCGAGCGGGCGCTTCAGTCGGCGCGGGCCGGCGGCTGGCTGGCGCCCGGCGCGCTCTGCGTGGTCGAGGAGACCGCCTCCGTCCCGTTCCAGCCAGGACCGGGTTTTTCGGTCGTCGATGAGCGCAACTATGGCGAAACCGTCATCCGTTTCATCGAGACGGCCTGACTTCGGCCTTGTTTTGCGGCAAGACGGGCTGAAACGCGTATTCGGGCAAACGGCAAGACAGGTGGTGCTGCATTGAGGCGGAACGGGTCGATGAAAGCACTTGGAAACTGGCCGCGCCGCGCGCTTTTGGCCGCATCCTTCACCGTCCTTCTTGCCATGCCGACGTTTGCCGAACAGGCACCTGTGCCGACGTCCCCGGTTTCCGAGTTCACGCTTGGCAATGGCATGCAGGTCGTGGTCGTTCCCGACCACCGCTCGCCGATCGTCACCCATATGGTCTGGTACAAGGTCGGCAGCGCCGATGAGCCGCCCGGCAAATCCGGCATCGCCCATTTCTTCGAACACCTGATGTTCAAGGCGACCGGCAATCATGCCGCCGGCGAACTCGACAAGGCGGTGGCCGATATCGGCGGCAACGACAACGCCTTCACCTCCTACGACTATACAGCTTTCCACGAGACCGTGCCGCCGCAGGCGCTCAGTCAGATGATGGCCTTCGAGGCCGACCGCATGCGCAATCTGGTGCTGAGCGACGAGGTCGTCGCCACCGAGCGCGACGTGGTGCTGGAAGAGCGCCGCATGCGCATCGACAACGACCCGCAGGCCCAGCTTGACGAAGCCGTGCTGGCCACCCTGTTCATGAACCAGCCTTACCGTATCCCGGTCATTGGCTGGATGCAGGAGATGCAGCAGCTCAACCGCGTAGATGCCAAGGCCTTCTACGACCGCTATTACGCGCCCAACAACGCCGTCCTGATCGTCGCCGGCGACGTCGAGGCCGAGGCGGTGCGCAAGCTGGCCGAGGAGAGTTTCGGCAAGATCCCGCGCGGTCCCGATCTGCCGCCGCGCATTCGCCCGAAGGAACCGCAGAAAACCACGCGGCGAACGGTGACGTTGAGCGACGCCCGCGTCAGCGTGCCGAGCTTCTCCATGCAGTGGGTGGTGCCGTCCTACAACACCGCCAAGCCCGGCGAGGCGGAGGCGATCGACCTGCTTGGCGAGATTCTCGGCGGCGGCACGCGCAGCCGGCTCTATCAGGAGCTGATCGTCAAGAAGGGCATCGCCGCCAGCGTCAATGCCGGCTTCCAGGGCCGGGCGCTCGACGATTCGGTCTTCGCCGTCTACGCCACGCCGCGCGGCGAGGCCAAGCTCGCCGACGTCGAAGCCGCTGTCGGCGCCGAGATCGAGCGGATCGCCCGCGATGGCATCAGCGCTGAGGAACTGGACCGGGCAAAAGCGCGGTATGTGCGCTCGATGATCTTCGCGCGCGATCGTCAGGATTCGATGGCCAACATCTACGGCAGCACGCTGACCACCGGCGGCACGGTTACCGACATCAACGAATGGCCGGACCGCGTCCGCAAGGTCACCGCCGAGGAAGTGAAGGCAGCCGCGGCGCGCTATCTCGTGCTCGACCGGGTGGTGACGGGTTATCTGTTGCCGAAGACGCAGGCGGAGAACTGAGCGATGCCGGCCATGAGAATTTTGCAGCAATCGTCGCACCCCGCCATTTCCGGCCTCGCGGGCGACCGCGCGTTGTCGATCAAAACCACCCCGGTCCGCGCCGCCGTCCTGACCCTGCTGCTCGGCCTGGTCTTCCTGGTTCTTCCGGTGTTCACGGCGTCCGCCATGACCATCCAGGAGGTGAAGTCCGAAAAGGGCATCACCGCGTGGCTGGTCGAAGACTACACCGTGCCCATCGTCTCACTGCGTTTCGCCTTCCAGGGCGGCTCCAGCCAGGACCCCGCCGGCAAGGAGGGCACCGCCAATCTGATGTCTGGCCTGTTCGACGAGGGCGCGGGCGATCTCGACAGCGACACCTTCCAGACCCGCCTCGACACGGCCGGCGCCGAAATGCGTTTCGAGGCGACCCGCGACGGCGTCTACGGGTCGATGCGCTTGCTGGCCGAAAAGCGCGACGATGCGCTGGGCCTGCTCAAGTTGGCGATCACCAGTCCGCGCTTCGACGCTGCGCCGATCGAGCGCATCCGCGCGCAGGTCCTCTCCGGCCTGCTCGCCGGCGAGCGCGACCCGGAAACCATTGCCCAGACCAAGTGGCGCCGCTCCATCTATGGCAGCCATCCTTACGCCAATGCCGACGACGGCACCAAGGAAACGGTGCCGGCCATCACCGCCGACGATCTGCGCGCCTTCCACAAGGCGACCTTCGCGCGCGACGGCCTGCGTGTCGCGGTCGTCGGCGCGATCGATGCCGAAACGCTGAAGCGCAAGCTGGACGAGTTGTTCGGCGACCTGCCTGAAAAGCAGGCGCTGAAACCGGTGGCCGACGTCGATCTCAAATTCGGGCAGAAGGTGGAGGTCAATTACGACCTGCCGCAGACATCGCTGCAACTGGCCTTCCCGGGCGTGCGCCGCGACGCGCCGGATTTTTATGCCGCGGCCGTCATGAACGACATGCTCGGCGGCTCGGCATACACTTCGCGCCTCTATCAGGAAGTGCGCGAAAAGCGCGGCCTGGCCTATGGCGTGTCGTCGTCGCTGGTCAACCGGCGCTACGCCGCCTTGCTCACGGTCGGTACCGCGACGCGCTCCGACCGCGCCGCCGAGACGCTTGGCGTCGTGCGCGACGTCATCCGGCGCATGGCGACGGAAGGGCCGACCGAGCAGGAACTGGCGGCGACCAAAAAATACCTGATCGGCGCCTATGCCATCAACAATCTCGACTCTTCCGACGCAATCGCCAACACTCTGGTCGAACTGCAGGTCGGCGAGCTGGGCATCGACTACATCCAGCGCCGTGCGTCCTATATCAACGCCGTGACACTGGACGAGGTGAAGGCCGTGGCCAGGAAGTTGCTCTCCGTCGAACCTTCCGTGCTGATTGTCGGCCCGCCGCTGGCCGGGGACGGCAAGGGTTGAGCCCGACCTTCGGCATCGCCTTTGGCGGCGGCGGCGCGCGCGGCCTCGCGCACATCCACGTCGTCGAGGCGCTTGACGAACTGGGCATCAAGCCGGTGGCTTTGGCCGGCTCGTCGATCGGCTCGCTGATCGGGGCCGGTGTTGCCTCCGGCATGAGCGGCCGCGACATCCACGCCTATGCGCGCTCCATCCTCGGCACCCGCGCCCAGGTGGCCAGCCGCATGTGGCGTGCCCGGCCGGGCACTTTTGCCGAAGCCATGGAGGGCGGCCTGCGTGTCGGCCAGTTCAATGTCGAGCGCATCCTCAAAGCCTTCCTGCCGGAGATCGTGCCGGCCAGCTTCGAGGAGTTGAAAATCCCGCTGAAGGTCACGGCGACCGACTATTTCGGCCACAAGCTCGCGGTCTTCGACGCAGGCGACCTGCATTCGGCGCTGGCCGCGTCGGCGGCGATCCCGGCGGTATTCCGGCCGGTGGTGCGCGACGGCGTCACCCTGATCGACGGCGGCATCTACAACCCGGTGCCCTTCGACCTGATCGCCAACGAGGCCGACATCACCATCGCCGTCGACGTCGTTGGCGGTCCCGAGACCGGCAGCCGCAAGCGGCCGACCTCGATCGACTTGATGTTCGGTGCCACCCAGCTGATGATGCAGTCCATCATCGCCAACAAGCTGACGCAGGGCCGTCCCGACATCCTCATCCGTCCGCCGGTCTCGCGTTTTCGCGTGCTCGACTTCATGAAGATCGACGCCGTGATGGCCGAGACGGTGGCGGTGAAGGACGAGGTCAAGCGCGCCGTCGAGGCCGCGCTTGAGGCGCGGCGGGTCAAACTCCTGCGATAATTCGGGTTGAGAAGCGGGGTCGTGACCTCGTTCTCCACCGTTCCGGCATGGATTCCCGACACTCTCCGGTCGCTTCGCTCCCTCACGAGGTCGGGAATGACGGACTGGATTTGCGGTCTGCGCCAACTGTCAAAGTGGACGTTACCATGCTCCTCGCGGGGCGGACCGTGGCCCACCGCAACCCAGGTGGGTTTCCACTGTCGGAGCAAGCGCTGGAGACTAGCGAAGACGGAAAGGAAACTCCGTCATTCCCGACCTCGTGAGGGAGCGAAGCGACTGGAGAGTGTCGGGAATCCATGCCGGAACGTGGACGAAGGTAACGCGGTTCAATCCCGAAGAAGTGCCCGTATCGCGCCCATCAATGCGCGAACACCTGTTCCAGCGAACGAAATCCCTTGAACTCCAGCGCGTTGCCGGACGGGTCGCGGATGAACAGCGTTGCCTGTTCGCCGGGCTGGCCCTTGAAGCGCACCATCGGCCGCTCCAGCCAGTCGATGTCCTGGCGCGCTTCCAGCCGGGCGGCGAGCTTTTCCCACTCGTCCATCAAAAGCACCGCGCCGAAATGCGGGATCGGCACGGCAATTCCGTCGACGGCGCCGTCGCGTTGGGCAGCGGCCGCGTTGGGCCGCAGATGCGCCGACATCTGGTGGCCGTAGAGGTCGAAATCGACCCAGCTGTCGGACGAGCGGCCGATGCGGCAGCCCAGCACCTCGCCATAGAAGGCACGCGTCTCGTCGAGGTCGCGCACGGGGAAGGCGAGGTGGAAGGGTGTCATGACGGGCCTTTCGTCGTTCGAAGTCGGGTTTGCGGACACAACCGCACTACTCGCGAGAGTGCCGCAAACATCGACCTCTTGGCAATTTCGAAAACGCTCGAAACGCCGGTGCCACCTAGGTTCAGGACGGGGCTGCGGCCTGGCGTACTTCTGGCCTGGCCAATGGTCCGAAAAAGCCGATGATGCGTGTTATGCGCGTCTGGTCGGCGTTGAGGAACGCAATGTCCAGGCCCTCGGGAAAGGACGAACCGTCCGCAAGCACGAATGTCCAGGCGAAGCGCGCAATGCCGTGGTGAACGTCCACGTCGCTCGTTCGAGCAATGCGGGCACCGGGATATCGCGCCTGGATACCCTTGATGTGGGCTAGCAACGCTTCCGCGCCGTCCGCATGGGCGGTGGGGTCCGTATAGGTCGCGCCATCGCCCCACACCGACAACAGCAAGGCCCGTCGCCGTTCCGCATCCTGGTCCGACCAGGATGCGCAATATGTGTCGATCAGCTGTGTCAGGGACATTCTATTTGCCGGCCCTTCCCATAAATTGCGACAGCGCCGCGAAATCGTCGTGCAGATGGCCGGCGGCGATCGCTTGCTGAAAGATTCCATCATAGCCGTCGACCACCGTGCGGTCGATCTTGCTCACGTCCATCAGTTCGACGAGGTGCTGGAATGCGCTGTAATGCGGCGAGATCGACGACAGCGTCTCGTCGTCCGCCGCGAACCGTTCCGCTTCGGTGCGTTTGATCAGGTCCGTCACCAGCCCCTCGATTACCGGGGCGGTCGCGGTCCATTGCTTGGCCAGTTCGCCAAGCTCGATCTTTTCGGCCTTGCTCACGGCAATGGAATGGAGCGCGCCGAATAAGGCTCCCCACATCAGCGCAAGCAGGGCGCTGTCCAGCGCATTGGCCCGCCCCAGATCCTCGCCGACATGCTGAACATTGCCGCCCAGCGCCGCGAACATGTCCGTGCCCGCGTCGAAAGCCTGTTTTGATCCCGAAACCAGGATCGTGCCGTGCTCGGTACCGATGTAGTCCGGCGTCGCCATGATCGCGCCGTCGAGATAGGTGACGCCGTGGCGCGCGGCCCATTCCCCGGCCTCGCGCGCGCCATGCGGCGTGCCCGATGCGAGTTCCACGATCACCTTGCCGCGAAGAGCGGCGAGGTCGTCGCCATGCAGCAGCGCCGCCGTTGCCGCATAGTCGGTCAGGTTGGCGATAACGATATCCGCGGCCTCGATTGCCTCCCGCACCGATGGCGCCACGATGGCGCCGACTGCAGCCAGCGGCGCGGTCTTTTCGATCGTTCTGTTCCACACAGTTGTCCGGTGCCCCGCCGTCAAAAGCGCGCGGGCGAGCGCCGATCCCATCCGTCCGGTTCCCAAAACAGTGATTGCAGGCTTCATTGCGACACTCCATATCGGCTGAACACACGGCTTGCTTGCCGTGAGCCGGGAGCTAAGACGCCGAAGGGGCGGGGCCAATACGCACGCAAACGTAAGTGGTTACCTCACGGTAAGGGAAATGGGCCGGTAAGGAGAACGGGATGAACAAGCCTATGGAAAACGGCTTTTCGGTCGCGATGAAACTGGTCGCGGGCAAGTGGAAGATCGATATCCTGTGCGCGCTTTCCGGCGCGCCGCGTAGGTTCGGCCGGCTCAGGCACTCCATTCCCGACATCAGCGAAAAGATGCTGGCGCAGCAATTGCGCGAGATGGAGACCGACGGGTTGGTGAAAAGGCAGGCCTATCCCGGATTGCCGGCCAAGGTTGTCTATTCGCTGACGGAAGCAGGTGCAGCACTCTGCGCCGGGGCAGAAGGGCTGTGCCGGTGGAGCGAACGGTTCCAGGTCCGCGCCGAGGCTTGAGAGATATTCCTTCTCCGGCAAGGGGAGAAGGCAACACCAGACTGCGGCGGATTGGCTTTCAGCCATTGCATAGGCTGGTTGAGGACAATAGATGGAGCGGCGACCCGCGTTCAAACACGCGCCCCGCTATCAGCAGGACAGCAGACATGGCCGACACGCTCGACACGACAAGACTGACCGATCGCGTTGCCGCGCTGGTCGATGCCGCTAAAAAGGCCGGCGCCGACGCCGCCGACGCGGTTGTGGTGCGCGGCCGCTCGACCAGCGTGTCGGTGCGCCTCGGCAAGGTGGAGAACACCAACGCGTCGGAGAGCGAGGATGTCTCGCTGCGCGTCTTCATCGGCAATCGTGTCGCCAGCGTTTCGGCGACCGCCGCCTCCGAACCGAAGATGCTGGCAGAACGTGCCGTGGCCATGGCGAAAGTCTCGCCGGAAGATCCCTATCAGGGCCTCGCCGACCCGGCGCTGCTGGCCAGCGGCGCCAACGATCTCGACCTGTTCGACGCAACCGAAGTTTCCGCCGACCGTCTGCGCGAGGATGCGCTTGCGGCGGAAGAGGCCGCGCTTGCCGTCAAGGGTGTGACCAATTCCGGCGGCGCCGGCGCAGGCGCCGGCATGGGCGGCCTGGTACTCGCCACCTCGCACGGCTTCCTAGGCCAGTATGTCGGCACCCGCTTCTCGCTCTCGGCCAGCGTCATCGCCGGCGAGGGCACCGGCATGGAGCGTGACTACGACTATTCCTCGCGCCTGCATTTCGCCGACCTCGACGGGCCGGAAACAATCGGCCGCAGCGCCGGCGAACGTGCGGTGAAGCGTTTGGGCGCACGCAAGATGCCGACCGGCACGGTCGACGTCATCTTCGATCCGCGTGTCGCGCGCGGCATTGCCGGCCATCTTGCCGGTGCCATCAACGGTGCCTCGGTTGCGCGGAAGACGTCGTTCCTGCGCGACATGATGGGCAAGCAGGTGGCTTCCGCCGCCATCACCGTCACCGATGAGCCGCTGCGCCGGCGCGGGCAGGCGTCCCGGCCGTTCGACGGCGAAGGCGTTGGCGCCAGCAAGCTCTTGATGATCGAGAAGGGCGTGCTCAATCACTGGTTCCTGTCGACTTCGGCGGCGCGCGAACTCGGCCTCACCACCAATGGGCGCGGCGCGCGCGGCGGCTCGCAGGTGTCGCCATCCTCCACCAATCTCGCCATCGAGCCCGGCGAACGGTCGCCAGAAGAGTTGATAGGTTCGCTGAAGAGCGGCTTCTACGTCACCGAAGTGTTCGGCCAGGGCGTCAACATGATCACCGGCGAATACAGCCGCGGCGCTTCCGGTTTCTGGATCGAGAACGGCGAACTGACCTTCCCCGTCTCCGAGGTGACGATCGCCTCGAACCTGAAGACCATGTTCCTCGGCCTGGTCCCCGCCAACGATCTCGACCGCGACTATGGCACCGCGGCGCCGACGCTTTTGATCGAAGGGATGACCCTTGCCGGAAGTTGACGCAGCCACGGATGCGGGCGGATCGGCCGGGTTCGACGAAGACCTGGCCCTGCTGCGCGCCGCCGCGCGCGAGGCGGGCGCCATTGCCCTGCGCTATTTCGGCAAGAACCCGGAAGTCTGGATGAAGGGCGGCACTTCGCCGGTCAGCGAGGCCGACTACGCCGCCGACGCCTATCTGCGCGAGACATTGATGGCGGCGCGGCCCGATTATGGCTGGCTGTCCGAGGAGACGGCCGACGGCCCCGAGAGGCTGAAGGCACGCCGCGTCTTCGTTGTCGATCCCATCGACGGCACGCGCGGCTTCCTCGATGGCCAGAAGAGCTGGTGTGTCAGCGTCGCGGTGGTCGAACAGGGCAGGGCGATTGCTGGCGTGCTCGAATGTCCGGCGGCGCACGAGACCTATTGGGCGGTGCCCGGTGGCGGCGCGTTCCTGAACGGAGCCCCGATCCGCGCGCGCGAAACGCCGCCCATCGCCGAAATGGCCGGACCGAAGCCGATGCTCGATCTGGTGCCGCAGGCCTGGCAGGGCCGCATGCACCGCGCGGCCTACATCCCCTCGCTGGCCTACCGCCTTGCGATGATCGCCGCCGGCAGGCTGGACGCCACCTTCGTCAAGCCGAACGCGCATGACTGGGACATCGCCGCCGCCGAACTCATCCTGCGCGAGGCGGGTGGCCGGTTGATCGACAGCCACGGGCAGACGCCTGCCTTCGGCAAGGAAAAGGTCAGCCACGGCGCCTTGGCCGCCGGCAGCGGCGAACTCCTGGCCATGATGGCCGTCGTCATCGGCAGCCAGCACGGCTAACGGCGTATCAAAGGTTTCAAAATAGGCGGCTTTGGTCTAGACCAAGCACCAAATCACGCGATGTGAAGGACGGACATGACCGGGGAAGACGGAAAGAAGCAGCTTTTGCACCTGGTGTTCGGCGGCGAATTGAAGAGCGTCGGCAGCACTGAGTTCCGCAATCTCGACGCGCTGGACATTGTCGGCGTTTATCCCGACTACCAGTCGGCTCTGACGGCCTGGAAGTCCAAGGCCCAGGGCAGCGTTGACAATGCGCATATGCGCTATTTCGTCGTGCATCTGCACCGCCTGCTCGATCCGGAAGGCAAGGCCGGCGCGTGACGATGGAAGAACGAGTGGCGAAACCGCGGGCCGACGAGCCGGCGGCCGGCAGGCAACGCAGCGGCAGCGCGTTGAAGCCGCTGTGGAAGAAGGTGCGTGAGCCGCTGGCGCAGTCGCGTTTCGTCAAGAGCCTGATCGTCAGCCTGTTCACGCTCACCATGCGGTTCATTCGCCTGACCAATCCCCGGGTTGCCGCTTCGGCGACCTTCGGCGACAGGGAATTTGAGGGCATCGAGCCGGGCATCATCGCGCTCTGGCACGGCCAGCACATCCTGATGCCCGCCTTCTACCCTTCCAAGCGCGGTCTCGTCGCCATGGTGTCGCGCAGCGCCGACGCCGAGATCAACGCGCAGGTGATCGAGCGTTTCGGTATCGAGACCGTACGCGGTTCCGGCGGCCGCGCCGATGCGCGCCACATCGACAAGGGCGGTGCCAAGGCACTGATCGCACTGAAGAAATCCCTCATGGCAGGCAAGAATGTCTGCATGATCGCCGATATCCCGCATGGCACGCCGCGTGACGCGGGTCTCGGCGTCATCCTTCTGGCCAAGCTTTCGGGCCGTCCCATCGTGCCGGCGGCGCTCGCCACCAGCCGCCGCAAGGTGCTGGAAAAGAGCTGGGACAAGACGACGATCAATCTGCCTTTCGGTCGTTCGGCAATCGCCGCCGGCGAACCGATCTTCGTGGCGTCGGATGCCAACGAGGAGGAGATGGAGCGCGTGCGTCTCCAGCTCACCGAGGCGCTGAACCTCACCACGGCGAAGGCCTACAGCCTGGTGGACCAGCCACGATGAGCGAGCGGCTGGCCCGCATGATGCTGTCCATGTATCGGGTCGCCGGTTCGGCGGCCTATCCGCTGGCTGGCCCCTATGTCGCCTGGCGTGCCTCCAAGGGTAAGGAAGACCGCACCCGCAGCCGCGAGCGCTACGGCATCGCCAGCCAGGAGCGGCCGGACGGGCCGCTGATCTGGGTGCATGCCGCCAGCGTCGGCGAAACCAATGCCGTCGTGCCCCTGGTCCGCTGCATCCTCGAATATGGCGTCACCGTCGTGCTCACCACCGGCACGGTCACCTCGGCCAAGCTGGTCGCGGAACGGCTTGGCGACCACGTCATCCACCAATATGTGCCGCTCGACCTGAAGCCGGCGGTCAGCCGCTTCCTCAATCACTGGCATCCCGATCTCGCCATCATCGCCGAATCGGAAATCTGGCCGAACACCATCCTGGAACTCGGCGCGCGCAGCGTGCCGCAGGTTCTGGTCAATGGCCGCATGTCCGACCGTTCCTTCGCCTCCTGGAAGAAACGGTCCAACATCGCCGAGGCTTTGTTCGAGAATCTCGCCCATGTGGTGGCGCAGTCCGAGGTCGACGGAGAGCGTTTCCGGGTGCTCGGCGCCCGTCCGGTCACTGTATCCGGCAATCTCAAGGTGGACACGCCGCCGCCGCCGGTCGACGAGACCGAACTTCTCACGCTGCGCCGGCAGATCGGCCAGCGGCCGACCTGGGCCGCCATCTCGACCCATGACGGCGAGGAGGCGATTGCCGCCGAGGTGCACAAGACGCTGCAGGCCCGCCATGCCGGACTGTTCACCGTCGTGGTGCCACGCCATCCCGAGCGCGCCGACCTCCTTGTCAATGAAATCGAGGCCATGGGCCTCAAGGTGGCGCGGCGTTCGATCGGCGACCAGATCACGCCGGACACCGACATCCTGCTTGGCGACACGATCGGCGAGATGGGACTTTACCTGCGCTTGACCGAGATCGCCTTCGTCGGCCGTTCGCTGACCGCCGAGGGCGGCCAGAACCCGCTCGAGCCGGCGATGCTGGACACCGCCGTTCTTGCCGGCCGCAATGTGCAGAACTTCCGCGAATCCTATCAACGCCTGCTCGATGCCGGCGGCGCCAAGCTGGTGCGGGACCGCTCGATGCTGGCCGGCGCGGTGAATTTCCTGCTCACCAACGAACCGGCGCGCCGCCAGATGATGGCTGCTGGCGCCACCACCGTCGACGAGATGCGCGGTGCGCTCGCCCGCACGCTCAAGGCGCTTGAGCCCTATATCCAGCCGCTTGTGGTCAAGGCTCGCCTGAGGGCGGCGGGAGGCCGCTGAGATGGCGAGCGAAGCGCCGCCCTTCTGGTGGGAAAAACCGGACTGGCGCGCTTATGCGCTCTCACCGCTCTCCTGGGCCTACGGGCAGATCGCCGCCCGGCGCATGCGCCAGGCACGGCGCGAAAAGGTCGAGGCACCGGTGCTTTGCGTCGGCAATTTCACGGTCGGCGGTTCCGGCAAGACGCCGGTTGCGATCGCGCTCGCCGAACAGGCCAAGGCCATGCAGCTGAAGCCGGGCTTCCTGTCGCGCGGGCATGGCGGCTCTTTCGCCGAGCCGCATATCGTCGATCCGGGTCATGACGTCGCCAAGCATGTCGGCGACGAACCCTTGCTTCTGGCCGAACACGCGCCGGTGGCGGTGTCGCCGAACCGGGCGGCGGGCGCCCGGCTGCTGATCGAAAAATATGGCTGCGATTTCCTGATCATGGACGACGGCTTCCAGAGCGCGCGTGTCCATATCGATTACGCGCTGGTGGTGGTCGATGCCCGCTATGGCCTTGGCAACGGCCGGGTCATCCCGGGCGGACCGCTGCGCGCGCCGGTTCTGGACCAGCTTCTTTACGCCGACGCGCTGTTGAAGATGGGCGACGGACTGGCGGCGGACGCCGTCGTGCGCCAGGCCGCGCGCGCCGGCAAGCCGATCTTCGAGGCGCGCGCGCGACCGCGTGAGGCCAAGGCGCTGGCTGGTCAGCGCCTGCTGGCCTTCGCCGGCATCGGCCATCCCGAAAAATTCTACGACACGGTGGCCGAGGCCGGCGGCGTCGTTGCACTCAGCCGCTCGTTTCCCGACCACCATGTCTACGCCGAGGACGAGCTGGCCGAACTGGCATCGACCGCGAAAGCGGCGGATCTCGGGCTGGTCACCACCGCCAAGGACGCCGCGCGGCTGCGTCACGGCCCGATGCCCGAAGGTCTGCTCGAACGGCTGAACGTGCTTGAAATCGAGACCGTGTTCGAGCCGCGCCACTCGCCGCAGCGTATCGTGGAAGAGACGATCGAAGCGTCGAGACGCCGGAGGATTGCGCGGTAGGTGGCACCATTCCCTTCTCCCCTTGTGGGAGAAGGCAAGGGCCTCACCGCTTGCGCAAATCCGGATTGGCCTCGATCTCGCGGCGCAGCGAGGCGGCGGCATTGATGTAGGGTTCCTGGCGCGCCACGCTCCAGTATTTCAGCTCGTCCAGGGTGATGTTCTCGCCCGTCACCGCGCAGCGCACGAAAGCGCCCGGGCTGGTGACCTGGAAGTCGCCGTCGAGATAGCGGATGCGGGCTTCCCGGCCGCCGGGACCTTCGAAACGGTTCATGAGTGTGAGAGACCTGCCGTCATGCAGCGTTTCCGCCATAAATCGCGAGCGAGGTCAAGCGTATCGCCAGTTTCAGGCAACGCAACCGCGTTATCTTGCCGGGAAACGTCGCCGGTTACCCATGGTCGCAGCAATTTCCCGTCTGGCTTCCCTGCTCAAGCAGGCCACCTCCGGTGAAGGCCGATTGCCCGTGGCCAAGCCGAACCCGTCCGAGGCCGAACTGATCAGGACATTGGTCAAGCCGGCTGTTGCGCTGCGCGGCAACAGCCGGCCGGTGCCCTTCGCGGCGCCGTCATTGCCCATGTCGGCCGGGATCGTGCCCGCACAGAAACCGGCCATGCCGCAGGCCATCGAGGCCTACCGCGCGATGATCGAGCTGGAGGAACCCGTGACGGCCGCAAGCCGGGAAGCGGCGCGGGCGAGGGGGACCACCGAGCCGGAAGCCGGCTTGCGACCAGTTCCTGGCCAGGCGCCCACGCGTGACGAGGCCATTTCCGGCCCGCGCGCCCAGATCCTCCCCGCGCACGGGCTGGTGGTGCCGCTGCAGGCCGCGCCGGGCCGGCCAGCGGTGGACGAGGTCGAAAACCGCACTGCATCGCGCAAGCGGGCGACGGCCTGGGCCGGCAGCCCTACGGGCAATTCGACGGAAATAGCGGTCAGCGCCCGCGCGCTGGCGTTCGGCCTGGCCGCCTTCGCGCTCCTCTTTCTGGTGATGCTTTTGGTGTTCTAGGCCGTCGGGTCATGCCCGGTTCGGGCTTTGGTCCTCGCGAGCTTCCCAATCGCTGCGCAGCAACGTCGTCACATGTTCGATCGTCTGCCTTCCGTCCGCCATGCAGCGGCTCTGAACCTCGGCGACGCGCCGGTATCCCAATTTGCGCTGCATCGCCCAGGAATTTTCGTTGCCGTCGAAGTAGCCGTTGACCAGTTTCGTCAGGCCGAGTTCCTGAAAAGCGAACCGGATCTTCGCCTCGAACGCTTCGCATCCATAGCCGCGTCCTTGATAGGCGCTGGCGATCCAGATGCCGCCGCCAGCGGTGCCGGCTTCGCGATCGACCTTGTTGAGACTGACCCCGCCGATCGCTGTTCGCTCAGGTTTGAGTTCAACCGCGAATTCGTAGGCAACCGGCCGCGTGCTTGCGTTTGAAATCTCGCGGCATCTGTCGACCCAGCTTTGAGCGTGCGCCGTCGTATAGGGGTGAGGTACGAAAGCCAGCCACTTCGCGGTCCCGATGTCGTTCAGCCCCAGCGTCAGCTGTTCGATGTCCTGCTCGCCCCAGGGCCGCAGCGTAAGGCGCGCCGTTTCGATCCTGATATTGTCCACGATGGTGCGGTCTCTTGTGCGTCGAAATCACCGGCAAACGATTTGGCTGGAGGATGATCGAAGGGCATTTCCGTCCGCCGCCAGCGGATAAGGGGAGCCTAACGCTCCGCGTCCAGAAAACTCTGCAAGCGGTCGTCCGGCACATTCGCCGAGATAGCGATGCGCCTGGCGAGTTCGATGGCGGCGGCACGCGGCTTTCCGGCCGGTCGGTCGAGCCAGTAGCAGACCGGATTGAGCGCGGTTCGCCGGTCGACCGCCACGACGCGGCCGGCGGTCACCTGTCCTTCGGCCAGAGGCGGCCGCGCCAGCGCGATGCCCAGCCCGTAGGCGGCGGCGTCCAGCACGAGGTTATAATCCTCGAAGCGACGGTCCTGCGGGCGCGGCCGGTAGTCCACGCCCTGTTCGCCAAACCAGGCGCGCCAGCCGGAGGCGTCCGAATCATGGATCAGCGGATATTTGAGCAGCCGCGCGGCATTGCCCGGGCCGATCTCCCGCGCCAGCTGCGGCGAGGCGATGGGGAACATGTGTTCCTCGAACAACTGCATGGCGATGCGTTCGGGAATGCGTCCGCGCCCGCAGCGGATGGAAAGATCGATGCCCTCGTCGGCGAGATCGATCTGGCGGTTGTCGACATCGAGCACGATCCTGATCTTCGGATCGCCGCTTTCGAGCATCGCCATGCGCGGCATCAGCCACAGGCCACTGATCGAGGGAATGGTGGCCAGCCGCACCACCGCCGTGCCGCGCGGCTCCACCCAGCGGTCGGAATTGGAGGCGATCAGCGCGAAAGCTTCGCTGGTGCGCAGATGCAGCCGGTTGCCCTCGATGGTCAGCGAAACGCCGCGCGCCCGGCGCTCGAACAGTTTCAATCCGAACCAGTCCTCCAGCCGGGCGATCTGCCGGCTGACGGCGCCATGGGTCAGGTTGAGCTTTTCGGCCGCCGCCGAAAAGGAACCTGTCTTGGCCGCGGCATCGAAGGCTCGCAAGGTGTCGAGCGGCGGCAGAGTGTCCAAGCTGTGATCCATGCTCACAGCTCATCCTCGATTTCGTCGTTTGTCAACAAGCTCGGAAAGGCGTTTTGTGGCACCGCGAACCTGCTGCATCGGCCAGAAAATCGGAATCGATTTTCGGCAGGCACGATGCAGCAGGTTCAAAGTGTTAGAGCGTCCTTTGCGCGTCCAACAGGACGCGCGGCGCTCTAGACGGGGTGGAGAAGGACAATGAGCGCACAAATGAGCATGGCGAATTCGGAACAGCGGACGGATATGACGGCGGTACTGGCGGTTGCGCTCACCGTGGTCGGCTGGGCTTCGGCCTTCCCGGCGATCCGCGCCGGTCTCGCCGCCTTCGGGCCGCTGGAACTGGGCGCGCTGCGCTTCGCCATCGCCGCCGTGCCGGCGGCGATCTTTCTCGCCATCAAGCGTCCGGCATTGCCCAAACTCAACGAGCTGTGGCGCTTCGGCGTCGGCGGCGCCATCTTCGTCGCGCTCTACACGGCCATGCTCAACATCGGCGAAACCACGGTCTCGGCCGGCGCCGCCGCCTTCATCATCAATGTCAGCCCGATCTTCACCGCCATCATGGCGATGATTTTGCTGGGCGAGCGGTTTCCAACCTTGGCCTGGGTCGGAACCTTCGTCTCCTTCGCCGGCATAGGCGTCATCGCCATGGGCGAAGGCAACGGTCTCACCTTCAACACCGGCGCATTGCTGATCCTGGGTTCGGCGCTGTGTTCCTCGGTCAACACCATCGTGCAGAAGCCGCTGTTCAAGAACCACCACCCGCTGACGGTCGCTGCCTGGAACATGGTGCTCGGCGCGCTGTGCCTGTCGCCGTTCCTGCCGCAAAGCCTCGTCGAAGCCGCCCATGCCAGTTCCGCCGGCCTTGGCGCGGTCATCTATCTCGGCATCGTGCCCAGCTTCATCTCCTACGCCGCCTGGGCGACCGCCCTGTCGCGCCTGCCGGCTGCCCGCGCCTCGAACTTCCTCTATCTGGTTTCGCCGATGGCGGTGTTGATCGGCTTCTTCTGGCTCGCGGAGGTGCCCTCGACGCTCGGCATCGTCGGTGGCGTGCTGGCGCTCGGCGGCGTGATCGTGGTCAACATGAAACGATAAGTCTGGCTTATCCGAAAAGCGATCGAAGCGACCCGCCGCGCCGCTTTCCTGGCGCGGCGGTTCTTGTTTGGGATTTCGGAGTGGAACGGGCTTCGCGTGAACGAGTTTGGGGCCATTTTGACCGAAAAGGAGGGCGCGCGGATAAAAATTCTGCAACCTATCCGGGAAATTCGCGCAGGATTTTGAAAAGAAATGGCTTTTCTGTTTCACAATTCGGGATCGGCTGCTGTTCCGTTCACATCCTGACGTCTGGTGACAGGGCAAACGCGGACGTTGTCCGAGCGCCGATCCTGCTTCTAGCGCCGGCCGAACAGCCGCTCGATATCGCCGAGCTTCAGCTCGATATAGGTCGGCCGGCCGTGGTTGCAGGTGCCGGATCCCGGCGTCGCTTCCATCTGGCGCAGCAGCGCGTTCATCTCGTCGGGCTTGAGCAGCCGGCCTGACCGCACCGAGCCGTGGCAGGCCATGGTGGCAGCGATGTGGTGCAGGCGCTCCGTCAGCGTCTCGATCGTGTCGTTGTCGGCGATCTCGTCGGCCAGATCGCGCACCAATTGCTGTACGTCGGTTTCGCCCAGCATCGACGGCGTCTCGCGCACGGCGATCGCGCCCGGGCCGAAGCGTTCGAGGCCAAGCCCGAAGCGCCGAAGCGTTTCGGCGTGTTGCGCCAGCCGCTCGGCGTCTTCTTCCGGAAGGTCGATGATTTCCGGCAAAAGCAGCATCTGCGCCGGCACCGGACGCGAATGCAGCGCGTTCTTCAACGCTTCGTAGACCAGGCGCTCATGCGCGGCATGCTGGTCGACGATCACCAGCGAATCCCTTGTCTGGGCGACGATGTAATTCTCGTGCACCTGTGCCCGCGCCGCACCCAAAACCATGCCGAGCAAGGTTTCGTTCGCCTCGGTCTGGCTGGCGCGGGCATCGGCGCTCATCGACGGTCCGGTCTCGAAGGCCGGTTGATCGCTCTCGCCGAACCCCATGTCGAGCGGGCGCTGCGGCGAGCGGGCGGGATCGTAGCCGGAGCCCGAGGCCCGGTAGGCTGCCTCGTAGCTGCGATGATTGTTGGCGGGGCCGCCATGTCCAAACGAGGTAGCGCCGGGCCGGAAAGCGGCCATCATGCCGGCGGCTCCCGTGGTTGCCGCGCGGATGCCGGCATCGGTCAGCGCCTGGCGGATGGCGCCGACGATCAGCCCGCGCACCAGGCCGGGGTCGCGGAAACGGACATCGGCCTTGGCGGGGTGGACGTTAACGTCGACCGTCGCCGGATCGAGGGTCAGGAACAGCGCTACCACCGCATGCCGGTCGCGCGGCAGCACGTCCATGTAGGCGCCGCGAATAGCGCCGGCGATCAGCTTGTCGCGCACCGGGCGGCCGTTGACATAGGCGTATTGCTGCAGCGCATTGGCGCGCGTGAAGGAAGGGATCGAGACATGGCCGGTCAGCCGCACACCCTCGCGTCCGGCATCGATGGCTATTGAATTTTCAGGGAAATCGGCGCCCATCACCTGCGCCAGCCGGCGCAACTGCCCCTCCGGTGTGTCGTCGGTCGCCGGCAATTCCAGCGTCGAGCGGTCGGAGCCGGCCAGCGTGAAACGCACCGCCGGGAAAGCGATGGCGATGCGTTTGATCACGTCGCTGGTGGCCGAGCTCTCGGCGCGCTCGCCCTTCATGAATTTCAATCGCGCCGGCGTGGCGAAGAACAGGTCGCGTACCTCGACCGTCGTGCCTCGATTGGCCGCTGCCGGCCGCACTGGGGCGATACGGCCGCCCTCGATGCTGATTTCGGCGGCGCTGTCGCCCGCCGCCGTGCGGGAGCGGATCGACAGCCTTGCCACCGAGCCGATCGACGGCAGTGCTTCACCGCGAAAGCCGAGCGAACGGATGTCATTGATGTCGGTGGAGAGTTTGGAGGTGCAATGGCGCGCCACGGCAAGCTCCAGCTCCTGTTCGGGAATGCCGCCGCCGTCGTCGGTGACGCGAATGAGGTTCAAGCCGCCGCCTGCCGTGACGATCTCGACGCGGCCGGCGCCGGCGTCGAGCGCATTCTCGACCAGTTCCTTGACCACGCTGGCCGGCCGCTCGATGACCTCGCCGGCGGCGATCTGGTTGATCATCGTTTCGGAAAGCTGGCGGATGGGCATGGCGCGATCCTAGCCGGATTCGAGCGCAGGGTGAAAGCGCGTCAGGCCTGTTCGACCAGCCAATCCCGAACCTTTTGCGCATTCTCCGAAAGCGGCCGGTTTTTCGGCCACACGACATGGAAGCTGTCGCCGGTCTTCATGGCATGGTCGGTGACCCTCACCAGCAGCCCGCTTGCCACCAGCGGGTCGGTCAGATGCCGCCAGCCGAGCGCGATGCCTTGCCCCTCCATCACGGCCTGGATGACGAGGACATAGTCGTTGATCAGCAACCCACGGTTGGTGGTGCCGGTATTGACGCCGGCGGATCGAAACCACTCGCTCCATGTCGCCGCCGCCCGGAACGGTTCCTCGAGGTGAATGAGCTGATGTGATGCAATCTCTGCGGGCGTGGCAGGCAAGCCGGCGCGGGCGACATAGGCAGGCCCGGCAACGGCGTAGATCTCTTCGCCGGCGATCGGCAGCGCGTCGTAGTCCGGCCAATCCCGCGCCGCGCCACCCCGGACGCCAAGCGGGATGCCTTCGGCGATGAGATCGAGATCGCGGTCGGCGGTCTGTATGCGCAGGTCGACGCCGGGAAGATCGTCGCGGAATTTCCGCAACCTCGGCATCATCCAGAACGAGGCAAATGCGGTGGATGCGGACAAGGTGACGTGCACGCCGCCGGCCTGAGCCCGCAGCTCTTCGGCCGATCTGCGAATGTGGGAGAGGCCGAGCGTCACGTCGGCGAAGAAGCGGCTGCCCGCCTCGGTCAACAACACCTGCCGATGACGCCGTTGGAACAGGCTGACACCGAGCTGCTGCTCCAGTCCCCGCACGGCATAGGATACGGCGGCTTGCGTCATGCCGAGTTCGCGCCCGGCAGCCGTAAAGCTCGAAAGCCTTCCCGCCGCCTCGAAAACGATGAGGCGGTCGGCCGACGGCAAGAGATGGCGCAAGCTTTGCATGAATCCAGCTTATGCTGGAGATCAATATTTTCAAGCATTACAGCCATATTCGAATGAACTAGCTTCATGTCACAGGGAGCGAAGTCGAACATGATGGTTGCGGAAACGCTGGAACAGGCGGCTGGGAAACGCGAGCGCGCCGGTCGCAGCGCGCGGCGCGAACAACGCAGCCACGGGGCGGAAGGCCTTGGCCGGCCCTACATTCTTCGCAATATCCCGACCTACGACATCCTTTCGGAAGAAAACCTGATCCGCATCGAGACGACCGCGGATCGAATCCTGGCCGAGATCGGCATCGAGTTCCGCGACGATCCCGTTGCACTCGACCTCTGGAAGCGGGCCGGGGCCGATGTGACCGGCCTGTTGGTGAAATTCGAACCGGGCATGCTGCGCGAAATCCTGAAGACCGCGCCGGCGGAGTTCGTGCAGCATGCGCGCAACCCGGCGAAGTCGGTTCTGATCGGCGGCAAAAGCGTTGTTTTCTCGCCGGCTTACGGTTCTCCCTTCGTGATGGATCTCGACCGTGGTCGCCGCTACGGCACCATCGAGGATTTCCGCAATTTCGTGAAGCTGGCGCAATCCTCGCCCTGGCTGCATCACTCCGGCGGCACGATCTGCGAACCGGTCGACGTGCCGGTCAACAAGCGCCACCTTGATATGGTCCACGCCCATATCAAATATTCCGACCGTCCCTTCATGGGCTCGGTCACGACCGAAAGCCGCGCCGAGGATTCCATCGACATGGCGCGCATCGTCTTCGGGCGGGACTTTGTCGATCGGAACTGCGTCATCCTCGGCAATGTCAATGTCAACTCGCCGCTGGTGTGGGACGGCACCATGACCCTGGCGCTGCGCGCCTATGCCCGCGCCAACCAGGCGGCCGTCGTCGTGCCCTTCATCCTTGGCGGTGCCATGGGGCCGGTGACGAATGCCGGCGCAATCGCCCAGTCCTTGGCGGAAACCATGGTCGGCTGCGCGCTGACGCAACTGGAAAGGCCTGGCGCGCCGGTGATCTTCGGCAATTTCCTGTCGTCGATGTCGTTGCGTTCCGGTTCGCCCACCTTCGGCACGCCTGAGCCGGCGATCGGCTCGATGGTGATCGGACAGTTGGCCCGGCGGCTGAATCTGCCACTGCGCTGTTCCGGCAACTTCACCACCTCGAAACTGCCGGACGCGCAGGCGATGAACGAAGGCACGATGTCGATGCTGGCGGCCGTGCATTGCGGCGCCAATTTCATCCTGCATTCAGCCGGGTTTCTCGATGGGCTGCTGTCCATGTCCTACGAAAAATTCGTCATGGACGCAGACTTCTGCGGCGCGCTGCATTCCTATCTCGACGGGGTGAAGATCGACGACAACCAATTGGCGCTGGACGCTTTCCGCGAGGTCGGGCCGGGCAGTCATTTCTTCGGCTGCGCTCATACCATGGCGAACTATCAGACGGCCTTCTGGGACACCGAAATTGCCGACAATGAGCCATTCGAGAAGTGGCAGGCGGCCGGCTCGCGGGATGCCGCATTGCGCGCCAACCAGCGCTGGAAGAAGATGCTGGCCGAATATCAGGCGCCACCCCTGGACGAAGCCGTCGACGAGGCCCTGCTCGATTTTATCGACCGTAAAAAAGCCGGGATGGCGGATGCGTGGTATTAAGCGGACTGCGCAACCGTTTCATCGGGGGAATACCATGAAGCCAGGAGTTCTGCTTGCACTGTGCATCTGTGCCTTTTCCGGCCCTGCGTTGGCTGGCCCGGCATCGGATGCCGTCATGTTCTTTTATTCGCCGGTCAAGTTCGCCGCCGACGCGCAATATCGCGATCGCTTCACCGAACCGGTCACCAAGCTGTTCGAGCTGAACGACGCCGCGCTCAAGAAGAACCCGGACGAAGTCGCCTGCATCGACTTCGAGCCGGCGCTCGATGCGCAGGACTATGACGACAAGGCGGTGGCCGACAGCCTGAAACTGAGCGAGGCCGTCAACGGCGACACCGCGACGGTGACAGTAAATTTCAATCTGTTCACCGAAGGCGATGATTCCAAACGTGAAATGGTGTGGGATCTGAAGAAGGTCAACGGCGGTTGGAAGATCGCCGATATCAGCTCGAAGAGCAACAGCTGGAAACTCAGCGAGTTGGGATGCTCGGGTGAGGACAGCGCGGATTGAGCCGGTGAACAGGATCGGTCGCTTGCTGGCCTGCATCGCGGTTGGAGCCTTCGCTGCCGGCCCGGGCGGCGCCGGCGCTGAAGGCTTGCTCGGCGCCAAGCCGCAGGCAGCGCCAGCTGCTCCGGCCCCGGACCAGCCGCCTGTCGCGTCCGGCCTGGCGACACCTGCCGCGGTCGGTTCGCCCTCTGCCGTGGTAAGGCCGTTTTATGCCGAGGGCGGTACCGATCTTGCCGTCGCCGACCGCAGCCGCTTCGTCGATCCGGCCAAAACCGTACTCGAAAAGAACGAGGCGCTGAAGAAATCCGGGCAGGGTGACTGCCTCGACCAGAACATGCCGCTCGACGAAGTTCCCTACGACAAGGCGGCGCTCGACAAGAGCTTCAAGTCGCTGGAATCGATCAACGGCGACGATGCTCGCGTCGTCGTGGCGTTTGTCGCGGGCAGTGACTCGCACAGGCTCGAGTGGAAGCTGAAAAAGGTCGGCGGCGAGTGGAAAATCACCGACCTTCTCTCCGTGACCGGAGAGTGGGCGCTCAGCCAGTATCAATGCGAATGATACGCAGATTCAAAGAGTTGGAGCGTCCTTTGCAAGTCCGAGCTAACGCGCGATGCTCTAACCGCGACCGCGATAGGGCGCCACGCCTGTATCGGGCAGCCATGCGCCTTTCGGCGGCTCGCCGGTCTGCCAGAAGACATCGATGGGGATGCCGCCGCGCGGATACCAATAACCGCCAATGCGCAGCCATAACGGGCTGGTTGCCTGCACAACGCGCCGCGCGATCATGACCGTGCAATCCTCGTGGAACGCACCGTGATTGCGGAAGGATGTCAGGAAAAGCTTCAGCGACTTGGATTCGACCAAAAGTGCATCAGGCGCATAGTCGATCACGATATGCGCGAAATCGGGCTGGCCGGTGACGGGGCACAGCGACGTGAATTCCGGACAGGTGAAGCGCACGATAGCCGGCGGGCCATCGCCACGGGTGAAGGGTACCGTTTCCAGGACCGCATGGTCGGGGCTGTCTGGCGTCTCGACCTTGGTGCCAAGCTGAGTCAGGCTTTCCGTCATCATGGGCAGTCTCCTTGGGGGCAGGCTCATCCACAGCCAGCATCGGTATAGAACAGGACAACGATGGCCAGCAACGATCCGCTCCTCCAGCCCTACCAGCTCAAACATCTGACGCTGAAGAATCGGGTGATGTCGACCAGCCATGAGCCGGCCTATTCCGAGGACGGCATGCCGAAGGAGCGCTACCGGCTCTACCATGCCGAAAAGGCCAGGGGCGGCATGGCGCTGACCATGACCGCGGGCTCGGCCATCGTTTCCCGCGACAGTCCGGCCGCATTCGGCAATTTGCATCTTTACGACGATGCCATCGTGCCCTGGCTCTCGGAGCTCGCCGAGGCCTGCCACGAGCACGACTGCAAGGTGATGATCCAGATCACCCATCTCGGCCGCCGCACCGGCTGGAACAAGGCCGACTGGCTGCCGGTGCTGTCCGCTTCGCCGGTGCGCGAGCCGGCGCACCGCGCCTTTCCCAAGGCCGCCGAGGACTGGGACATCGAGCGTATCGTCAAGGATTACGCGTCGGCGGCGCAGCGCTGTCACGCGGCCGGCCTCGACGGCATCGAATTCGAGGCCTACGGCCATCTGATCGACGGTTTCTGGTCGCCGGCAACCAACCATCGCGACGACGAATTCGGCGGCTCGCTCGACAACAGGCTGCGCTTCACCAACATGGTGCTCGACGCCGTGCGCGCGGCTGTCGGCGAGAAATTCGTCGTCGGCATCCGCATGGTGGCGGATGAGGATTTTGCCGCCGGTCTGTCGAAAGAGGAGGGCGTGGAGATCGCGCGGCGGCTGGCGAAATCCGGCAAGGTAGATTTCCTCAATATCATTCGCGGCTCAATCGAGACAGACGCCGCGCTCACCAAGGTCATCCCGGTGACCGGCATGCGGTCCTCGCCGCATCTTGATTTCGCCGGCGAGGTGCGGGCGGCGACCAAGTTCCCGACCTTCCACGCCGCGCGCATCCAGGATGTCGCGACAGCCCGCCACGCGATTGCCAGCGGCAAGCTGGACATGGTCGGCATGACCCGCGCCCATATCGCCGACCCGCATATCATGCGGAAGGTCATGGAAGGGCGTGAGCACGAGATCCGCCCCTGTGTCGGCGCCACATATTGCCTGGACCGCATCTATGAAGGCGGCGAGGCCCTGTGCGTCCACAATGCGGCGACGGGGCGCGAAGCGACGATCCCGCATGTCGTCGGCAATTCCGGTGGGCCCGAGAAACATGTCGTGGTCGTCGGCGCCGGTCCGGCGGGGCTTGAAGCGGCGCGTGTGGCGGGGGAGCGCGGCTACAGGGTAACCATGCTCGAAGCCGCCTCGCAGGCCGGCGGGCAGATTCGGTTGGCGGCACAGAACCCGCGCCGCAAGGAATTGATCGGCATCGTCGACTGGCGGCTTTCACAGTTGGAGCGGCTGGGTGTCGATATCCGCTACGATGCCTGGGCCGAAAAGGACGATGTTCTGGCGCTCGAACCGGACGTGGTCGTGGTCGCGACCGGCGGCATCCCGCAGAACCCGCCATTGGAGGCGGGCGACGCGTTGGTCACATCGAGCTGGGATATTCTTTCGGGGGCGGTCAAACCGGCGGAAAACGTCCTGCTTTACGACGACAATGGCGGTCATCAGGGCATGGGTGCGGCGGAGCTGATCGCCAATGCCGGTTCGAAGCTGGAACTCGTATCGCCCGAGCGGTTCTTCGCGCCGGAAATGGGTGGCCTCAACCATGTGCCCTATATGCGCGTCTTCCACGAGAAGGGTGTGACGGTGACCATAAACACCCGCGTTCGTGCGATACGGCGTGAAGGAAATCAACTGGTTGCGGAATTTCGCTCAGATTTTGCCGAAGGCTGGAAGGTTCAGCGTTTCGTCGACCAGGTCATTGTCGAGCATGGCACGGCGCCGCTCGACGAGCTCTATTGGGCACTGAAGCCGCTGTCGCGGAACGCCGGCGCCGTCGACTATGAAAGCCTGGTCGGCGGCGGCGACATTTTCCCGACACGCAACCCGAACGGTGCCTTCATTCTCTATCGGATCGGCGATGCCGTGGCTTCCCGCAACATCCACGCCGCCATCTATGACGGCATCCGCTTCGGTCTGCGCGTCTGAACCGCGTCGGGGTCAGCAGCGAAACAGTGGTTCGCCGAAGATCGTGGGGTCGACGTCGACGCCGAGCCCCGGGCGCCGCGGCGGCGACATCGCTCCGTCTGCGATAACGAAATCGGCCTTGCCATTGGCGACCGTCACCCAGTTGTGGAAGTCGACGGTATGCTGGCGCAGCAGTTGCGGCGTTGACAGCAGCAGGCCGCAATAAGCGGCCGTGTCGATCTGCGCGCCGCCGGTGTCCTCGATGGTGATCTTGAGATTGCGGGCGATGGCGATGTCGCGCAGCAGCTTGGCCTTGGTTAGCCCGCCGACACGGGCGAGCTTGATCGTGATGCCGTCCACGAGCCCGTCGCCGATGGCGCGCAGCAAGGCATCCGTGCCGTCGATGGTCTCGTCCAGCACCAGCGCCCGGTCACAGGCCGGGCGGATCGCGAGGTTCTCCTCATAGCTCGCGCAGGGCTGCTCCAGTGTGTAGTCGAGCGAGCGCGTCGCCTGCAGAAAGCGCCGGGTCTCGGCGGTGCCCCAGCTGCCATTGGCGTCGCAGAACAGCACCGTGCCGGAGGGGACTGCCGCACGCACCGCCTCCAGTCGCGCAATGTCGTCGTTGACGTCCAGCCCGACCTTCACCTGCAGCCGGCGATAACCTTCGACGATGTATTTCTTTGCCCGTGCCGCCATGACGTCCGGGCTTTCCTGTGCCAGCGAGCGATAGAGCGGCACGGTGGTGCCTTCCGCGCCACCCGTCATCGCGGCCAGCGAAAGGCCGCTGCGTTTGCCGGCAAGGTCCCACAGCGCCATGTCGATGGCCGCCTTGGCATAGGGGTGACCTTTCAGCAAAAGGTCCATGCGCCGGTTGATCGCCTCGATGCCGGCCGCGTCCTCGCCGATCAGGCGCGGCGTCAGTTCCCGCATCGCGGCGCGCGCGCCTTCGGCGAAAGCTGGATCGTAGAAGGAACCGAGCGGCGCCATCTCGCCATAGCCGCTGACACCATCCCGCGAGGCGATCTCGACGATGGTCGAATCGAAACCCTCGGCGCTGCGCCCGCCCGAACAACGATAGGTGCCGTCGCGAAATGGCTGCCATTGCTGGTAGACCGTGATGCTGGCAATGGTCATGGCGGCTCCTCGGGCGATTTTCGAAATGGTCTGTTCGAGTTGATGCTAGCGGCGGTAGGACACGTGCGCCGCGAGGGAAACGGCAGGTGCGCTGGTCGCTTTTGTGCTAGCTTCTCGGCGGCCGATCGCAGTATCCCTTGCCGCCTTAAAGGAGCCCACCGTTCATGAGCCAAAGCTTCCTCGCCCATCTCGACACGGAACTCACCGGCCTCAAGGCAACAGGCCTTTACAAGTCCGAGCGGGTGATTTCGTCGATGCAGTCGGCCGAGATCGAGGTGGGCGGCAACAAGGTGCTCAATTTCTGCGCCAACAACTATCTCGGCCTCGCCGACAGCGAGGAGTTGCGCGACGCGGCGGCCAAGGCGCTCGATCGCTACGGTTACGGCATGGCCTCGGTGCGCTTCATTTGCGGCACGCAGGAAGAACACAAGCAGCTCGAGGCAAGGATTTCCTCCTTCCTCGGGCTGGAGGACACCATCCTCTACGGATCCTGCTTCGACGCCAATGGCGGGCTGTTCGAAACGCTGCTTGGCGAAGAGGACGCGGTGATCTCGGACGCCTTGAACCATGCCTCGATCATCGATGGCGTGCGGCTCTCGAAGGCCAAGCGGTTTCGCTATGCAAACAATGACATGGCAGCACTTGAAGAAGAGTTGAAGAAAGCGGAGGGCAGTCGTTTCAAGCTGATCGCCACCGACGGCGTCTTCTCTATGGATGGCATCATCGCCAATTTGAAAGGCGTCTGCGATCTGGCGGAAAAATACGGCGCGATGGTGATGGTGGACGACAGCCATGCCGTCGGCTTCGTCGGCAAGCATGGCCGCGGCTCGGCCGAGCATTGCGGCGTCGAGGGCCGGGTGGACATCATCACCGGAACGCTCGGCAAGGCGCTGGGCGGCGCTTCCGGCGGCTATACGTCGGGCAAGCGGCAAGTGGTCGACTGGCTGCGCCAGCGCTCGCGGCCTTATCTCTTCTCCAACACTTTGATGCCGGCGATTGCGGCGGCTTCGCTCAAGGTGTTCGACCTTGTGGCGAATGGCGACGAACTGCGCGGAAAACTCTACGACAACGCCGCCCGGTTCCGCTCCGGCATGAGCAAGCTCGGCTTCACGCTTGCCGGCGCCGACCATCCCATCATTCCGGTGATGCTGGGCGACGCGGCGCTGGCGCAGCAGATGGCGGCCAAGATGCTGGAACGCGGTATCTACGTCATCGGCTTTGCGTTCCCGGTCGTACCCAAGGGCCAGGCACGTATCCGCACCCAGATGTCGGCCGCGCATTCCACCGCTGACATTGACCGCGCGGTTGCTGCGTTCGGGGAAGTGGGTAAGGAACTCGGCGTCATTTCCTGAGGAAGAACAGAATGTCCAACATGATGCGCGCGCTGGTGAAGGCCAAGGCCGAGCCTGGAATCTGGATGGAGCGCGTTCCAGTCCCCGAGATCGGCCCGAACGACGTGCTGATCAAGGTCAAGAAATCGGCCATCTGCGGCACGGACGTGCATATCTACAACTGGGATCAGTGGGCGCAGAAAACCGTGCCGGTGCCGATGGTGACCGGGCATGAATTCGTCGGCACGATCGCCGATGTCGGTTCGGCCGTGACCGAATATAAGGTCGGCCAGCGTGTGTCGGGCGAGGGGCATATCGTTTGCGGCCATTGCCGCAATTGTCGCGCGGGCCGGGGGCATCTGTGCCGCAACACGCTTGGCGTCGGCGTGAACCGGCCGGGTTCGTTCGGCGAATATGTCGCCATTCCGCAGCACAATGTCGTGCCGATCCCCGACGATATCCCGGACGAGATCGCGGCGATCTTCGATCCGCTGGGCAACGCGGTTCACACCGCGCTGTCCTTCGATCTGGTCGGCGAGGACGTGCTGGTTACCGGCGCCGGGCCGATCGGCATCATGGGCGCGCTGGTGGCGCAATGCGTCGGCGCGCGCAAGGTGGTCATCACCGACATCAACCCGGTGCGCCTGGCGCTGGCCAGGAAACTTGGCGTTCGCCACGTCGTCGACGCCTCGAAGGAAAAGCTGCGCGACGTGATGCGCGACGAGGGCATGACTGAAGGCTTCGATGTCGGGCTCGAAATGTCAGGCTCGGCGGTCGCCTTCCGCGACATGATCGACACGATGAACAATGGTGGCAAGATCGCTATTCTCGGCATTGCGCCGACCGGCTTCGAGATCGACTGGAACAAGGTCATCTTCAAGATGCTGCATCTCAAGGGCATCTACGGCCGCGAGATGTTCGAGACATGGTACAAGATGATCGCGCTGGTGCAGGGACCGCTGGATGTGAGTGGTCTGATCACCCACCGCATTGGCATTGATGACTACCAGGCCGGCTTCGATGCGATGCGCAGCGGCAATTCCGGCAAGGTGGTGATGGACTGGTAGGAAAAATATTTTCCTGCTGGTTGAATTTTTCGAATATTGTTTGTTGCCATGTCGCTGGCGGATTTGCTAATGCGAGCGACTTTTTGTGCAAGCGCTTAGCCTCGAGAACCAGAACCGGTTTTCGAGGCGGTGGTCAAGAGCCGGAATTCCGCAATGCGCCGCCATATCCGCTCCTTCACCGCGCGCCATGAGCCGTCCGGGCAGGTTCTTTCGCATGCCAAGTCGGGGCTTGGCGCGGTTGTCGGCATCGGAGCGGTCGGTGGTCTCGCGGCGCTGACAAACATGCCGCTGGTGTTGGCGCCGCTCGGCGCTTCGGCCGTGCTGATCTTCGGTCAACCGGCGAGTCCGCTGGCGCAGCCAGCCAATGTTTTCGGCGGCTATCTCCTGGCGACGATTGTCGGCGTGGCGGCAGCGCTGACCTTTCCGGGCATGTGGCAGGTTGCGGCGCTGGCCGTTGGCCTTGCAATAGCGCTCATGCTGATGTTTCGCGTCACGCATCCGCCCGCCGGCGCGGTGCCGCTGGTGGCGCTCGCCGCGCCTCTGCAGAGCGGCTCGCTGTTTTTCACGATCCTGATCGGCTCGATCAGCCTGGTTGGCCTCGGCGTCGTGCACCACCGGCTACCACCGCGCTTCCACTATCCACGCCGGTTGGACTGACGGCGAACGCCGCCTCGATGGCATCCAGCGCCGTCTCCAGCGCTACGCGATCCTGATTTGCGATCCGTTCCAGCAACTCCCGTTCGAACGCCTTCGCCAACGGCACCATGTCGCGATAAGCGGCCAATCCCGCCTTGGTCAGTGTCAGATGCTCGATGCGCCGGTCCTTTTCGTCCGGCGTGCGGGTAAGCCAGCGACGTTTCTCCAGTTCAGCAACGGCGCGCGACACCTTGGTCTTGTGCATCGACGACTGCTCGCCAAGCGCTGTCGCCGTCATCGAGCCGTGTTGGCCGAGCCCGGCTAGCGTGCGCCATTCGGGACGGGTGAGGCCAAGCCGGTCCTTGTAGACCCTGGCGAACTCGCGGCTGACCAGATCGGCCAGATGGTAAAGCCGGTAGGGCAGGAAGCTTTCCAGCTCGAGAGTGTTTTCCGGTGTTGCCATGATGCCCGTTCCGGTCGAGCTTGGATGCTGGGAGATGTCGTTGATAGTTACATTTTCGATGGTTACAGATGTAACCAGTTTGGTCAATCCGGGGAGGATGCGATGGCCTTTTCCTACATGCCGGGCTTCGGCAACGATTTCGAGACCGAGACGCTTCCGGGCTCGCTGCCCCAAGGTCGAAATTCGCCGCAGCGGCCAGCCTACGGGCTTTATGCCGAGCAGCTCTCGGGTTCGCCCTTCACAGCGCCGCGTGGCACCAACGAGCGTTCCTGGCTCTACCGCATCCGGCCGAGCGTCAAGCACACCGGCCGCTTCAAGGGCGTGAACTACCCGCTCTGGAAGACGGCGCCGAATGTCGGCGATCACGAACTGGCGCTTGGCCAGTATCGCTGGAACCCGACGCCGATGCCGAAGGAGCCGACCGATTTCATCGCCGGCATGCACACCATGACGACGGCGGGCGACGCGTTGGGCCAGAGCGGCATGGCCGCCCATGTCTACGTCGCCAACAAATCCATGGTGGACGACCATTTCTTCAACGCCGATGCCGAGATGCTGATCGTACCGCAGGTCGGCCGGCTGAACTTTGTCACCGAAATGGGCGTTATCGAAATGCGGCCGGGCGAAATCTGCGTCCTGCCGCGCGGCCTCGTCTTCAAGGTCGAACTGATCGATGCCGAGGTGCGTGGTTATGTCTGCGAGAACTACGGCGCCAAGTTCACCATGCCCGATCGTGGGCCGATCGGCGCCAACTGCCTGGCCAATCCGCGCGACTTCAAGACGCCTTGCGCCTGGTTCGAGGAGAAGGAGACGCCATGCCGGCTGATCGTGAAATGGTGCGGCTCCTTCCACATCACCGAGCTCGATCATTCGCCGCTCGACGTGGTCGCGTGGCATGGTAACTACGCACCGTATAAATATGATCTGGCTACGTTTTCTCCAGTCGGCGCTATTCTTTTCGATCATCCCGACCCGTCGATTTTCACCGTGCTGACCGCCCCGTCCGGCGAGGAAGGCACGGCCAATGTTGACTTCGTCATCTTCCCGCCGCGCTGGCTGGTGGCCGAAAACACCTTCCGTCCCCCATGGTACCATCGCAACATCATGAGCGAATTCATGGGCCTCATCCACGGCCAGTACGACGCCAAGGAAGAAGGTTTCGTGCCGGGCGGCATGAGCCTGCACAACATGATGTTGGCGCATGGGCCTGACGCGCCGGGTTTCGAAAAGGCTTCGAAAGTGGAACTGAAGCCGGTGAAGCTCGACAACACCATGGCCTTCATGTTCGAGACGCGCTTCCCGCAGATGCTCACCCGCCACGGTGCCGAGCTGCCGACCCTGCAGCAGGACTATATCGACTGCTGGAAGGATCTGAAAAAACGCTTCAACGGCACGCCGGAGGGCGACTGGTCTTGAACGTGGGGCAGCGGAAAGGCCGGCTGGTCCTCCTCGGGTCCAAGGGCGGGCCGGCATTGCGACCCGGCGGCCCGTGGCCGACATCGTCTTTGCTTGAATTGGGCGGTCGCTCGATCGTCGTCGATTGCGGGCTGGGCGTGGCACGCGGCCTGACCGATGCGGGCCTTGGTCTCAAGACGCTCGATCTCATTTTCATCACCCATTTGCATTCCGATCACTATCTGGAACTCGGGCCGCTTTTGCACACCGCATGGACGGCCGGTCTCGCCACGCCGGTCACGGTCTTCGGTCCGGTCGGCATCGGACGCTACTGGCGGCTGTTTTGCGACGCGATGGCCTTCGACATCGATATCCGTATCGAGGATGAAGGCAGGCCCGATCTGCGCGCGCTCGTGTGCGTCGAGGAATTTGCCGAGGGGCGTGTTTTCGAAACGGACGGATTGCTGGTTACGGCCATGCGCGTCGACCACCCGCCACTGGTCGATTGCTTTGCGCTGCGCTTCGAAGGCGAGGGGCGCGGCATCGTCTTCTCCGCCGACACTGCCTGTTTCCCGCCGCTCGCCGATTTCGCAAGGGGCGCCGATATTCTCGTGCATGAAGCGATGCTGGAGGCCGGCGTCGACCGCCTCGTGGCGCGCACGGGCAATGGTGCGAGGCTGAAGCAGCATCTTCTGGCCAGCCACACATTCGCCGAGGACGCAGGCCGCATTGCTACAGCGGCAAATGTCGGTCGCCTCGTGGTCAACCACCTGATCCCGGCCGACGATCCCGCCATTGGCGAGGCCGACTGGGTGGCCGCCGTCAGGAAAACATGGGCGGGCGACTTGACGATCGCGCGTGACGGGCTTGTTGTGGGGTTGGGCGCCGGAAGTGCGTCGGGAGAGGAGATTGCATGAAGCTTGCCACATTGAAGGACGGGTCGCGCAACGGAAAACTGGTTGTCGTGTCCCGCAACCTGACGCGTTTCACCGATGCCTCGTTTCTCGCGCCGACCCTGCAGGCCGCACTCGACGACTGGCGTCGCATCGCGCCGCATCTGTCGGCACTGGCGGAAACGCTGGAACACGGCTCCGTCCCATCCGAGCGCTTTCACGAGCATGACGCGCATTCGCCGCTGCCGCGTGCCTATCAATGGGCGGACGGCTCGGCCTATGTCAATCATGTCGAGCTTGTGCGCAAGGCACGTAATGCCGAGATGCCGGCCAGCTTCTGGACCGACCCGCTGATGTATCAGGGCGGCTCGGACACCTTCATCGCGCCGCGCGATCCGATCCGCATTGCCGACGAGGCCTGGGGCATCGACCTCGAGGCCGAAGTCGCCGTCATGGTGGATGACGTCCCGATGGGGGCAAGCAAGGACGAGGCGCGCAACGCGATCCGCCTCATCATGCTGGTCAATGACGTGACGCTGCGTGGGCTCACCGCCCCGGAACTCGCCAAGGGGTTCGGTTTCTTCCAGTCGAAGCCTTCGTCGGCCTTTTCGCCGGTGGCGGTCACCCCCGACGAACTCGGTGGAGCGTGGGACGGCGGCAAGTTGCATCTGCCGCTGTGCGTCGATCTCAACGGCAAGCCGTTCGGCCGCGCCGATGCCGGCGTCGACATGACCTTCGATTTCCCGGCACTGATCGCGCACGCAGCCAAGACCCGCCCGCTTTCGGCGGGCACCATCATCGGCTCGGGCACAGTTTCCAACAAGAAGGATGGCGGCCCGGGCAGGCCCGTTGCTGACGGCGGCGCCGGCTATTCCTGCATTGCCGAGCAGCGTATGATCGAAACCATCGAGAGCGGCGAGCCCAAAACCCCGTTCCTGCGTTTCGGCGACACGGTGCGCATCGAGATGAAGGACAAGGCCGGACATTCGATCTTCGGCGCGATCGAGCAGAAGGTGGAAAAATACGAGAATTGACGGGGGCGGTGAATTGGTAGAATCCGAGGACGATTCCGCAAGAACCTACCTGGCTACAACCGCCTTCCTGAATGTCTTTTGTGTCGTCTTCATCCCGGCGGGGCTGTTTTTTGCGCACGCCGGGCTCGTGGCGAGGTGCGTCTCCTTCTTGGCTTTTGCAGCCTTTTCTACATTCAGCCTTTTTGTGCTTGTACGCAATTTCCTCAAGGAGGGGCGCCGCCGGCTCTCGGTATTTGCCGCTGCCAGTTTTATCGCCATGGTCATCATTGGTTGGCTTTGTATTTGGCCAAGCGTGCCCAGAACGTGGGCGGTAATCCAAGCCTATAACTTCATCGAACCGGCGTTGAGTTTTGTAGCCAAACAGCACAACCGAGCGTTGGATAGGCTTGTGGGGTACTTATTCCTGACTTCCGCTGTCATTGGCTATTTGCTCTTGTTTCTTCCCATAATGCTTGCCGCCATCGCCAACCAGCAATGGTCAGAGACGAAATCTACCCTCTCAGCGCGCTTGAAGATCATTGGTGTGGTTTTGGGTAACTCAACCAAGCGTGGTGGGATGTAGCGGAACGTGGCAATGAATCTACTCGACCATTTCCGTCGCATGGCCGCCAACAATCTCTGGTCCAATGACCGGCTCTACCGAGCGGTGACGGCGCTGAAGCCGGGAGAATTCGACGCCATGCGCGCCGGCTTCTTCCCGTCGATCAAGGCGACGCTCAACCACATTCTTTCGGTCGATCTCTATTATCTCGATATGGTCGAGGAGGGCGGTGTTGGCTTGGCCGTCTTCGATGCCTGGACGGATTTCGAGGACCCCGCTAAGTTGGCGGCTGTACAGGCCGAGGCCGACCGACGGCTGATCGTCTTTTGCAACGAGTTGAACAAGTCTGGCCTTGAACGCCGCGTGCCGACCGACCGTGGCGATGACGGCATCATCCCGGAGCGCATCGGCGACCTGCTGGCGCATCTGTTCCTGCACCAGATCCACCATCGCGGGCAGGTGCATGCCATGCTGTCGAGCACTTCGGTCAAGCCGCCGCAGCTCGATGAGTTCCTGCTCGACTTCGATATCAAGCTCAGGAAAAGGGAGGTCGAGCGCTTGAAACTCTGATCCGCTCGACCTCGTTGTTTCGGACTATTCGGCCGCCTGAACCTTCAGCACGCCGCGCTTGATCTGGTCCTGCTCGATCGATTCGAACAACGCGCGGAAATTGCCCTCGCCGAAACCTTCATCGCCCTTCCTCTGGATGAATTCGAAGAAGATCGGGCCGATCACGGTCTTGGAAAAGATCTGCAGCAGGATCTTGGTCATGCCGCCGTTCACCACGCCTTCGCCGTCGATCAGGATGCCGTGTTTCTTCATGCGCTCGATCGGCTCGTCATGGCCGTTCACGCGCGCATGAGACATGTCGTAATAGGTCTCCGGCGGACCGGGCATGAACTTCAGCCCGTTGGCGGCCAGCTTGTCGGTGCCGGCATAGATGTCGTCGGTGCCGACCGCGATGTGCTGGATGCCTTCGCCGTTGTACTTCTTGAGATATTCGGCGATCTGGCTGGTGTCGTCCTTAGATTCATTCAGCGGGATGCGGATCTTGCCGCAGGGCGAGGTGATCGCACGGCTGACCAGGCCGGTGATGCGGCCGTCAATGTCGAAGAAATGGATCTGCGTGAAGCCGAACAGGTCGCGGTAGAAATCCCACCACTTGTCCATGTTGCCGCGGTAGACGTTGTGGGTGAGGTGGTCGAGGAAATAGAAGCCGACGCCAGCCGGCTTCGGGTCCTTCTCGCCAAGCCAGTCGAATTCCGCATCATAGGTCGAGCCCTTGGCGCCATATTTTTCGACAAAATAGAGCATGGAACCGCCGATGCCGACGATGGCCGGCACGTTGAGCGTCTTGTCGTTGCCTTCATAAGGCGTGGCGCCTTTGGAAAGGGCGTGCTCGAAGGCATGCTTGGCATCGACTACGCGCCACGCCATCGACGGCGCGCATGGGCCGTGTTGGTCGACGAAGCGCATGGCGTGCGAGCCGGGCTCCGCATTGAGGATGTAGTTGATGTCGCCCTGGCGCCAGACCGAGATCTTCTTGGTCTTGTGCCTGGCGACTTCGCTGTAGCCCATGCGGGTGAACAGCTCGACGAGCTTTTCGGGCTCCGGATGGGCGAATTCGACGAATTCGAAACCGTCGGTACCGGCGGGATTGGCTTCGCTGATGGTGGCGGGTGGGGCGTCGTGCGGGAAGGGACCCATGGCATATCCTCCGGTTCGTCTCGACCCCTTTGGGGTCAGCTGCACCAATTATAGTGCCGGCGGCCCGCACGGTGCTTGCATTCACGCGCTTCAGGCGCGCATTATGTGCGCACTTCGTGCATGATGGTGGCAAAAATGGCGTCAGATACGCGCATCGATCAATTTGACCGCAAGATATTGGCTCTTTTGCAAGCCGACGCGCGGCTCACTAACAACGACCTGTCGGAGCGGGTGAATCTTTCGGCGTCGCAATGTTCGCGTCGTCGCCAGCGGTTGGAAGAGGAGGGTTACATCCGTAACTACCGGGCCGTGCTCGACCGCGACAGGCTGGGTTTTTCACTGGTCAATGTGATCACGGTGACGCTGGCCACGCACAATCGCGACAATGCCCGTCGCTTCGCCGAACTGATCATGCGTTTGCCGGAAGTGCAGGAAGCGCACGCGCTGACCGGCGAGATGGATTATATCCTCAAGGTGGTCACGCCCGACCTGAAATCGCTATCGGAATTCGTCAACAACGAACTGCTGCCGCACGAATCCGTGCAGCATGTAAAGACGGCGATTGTGCTGGAAACACTGAAGGAGAACGGCGCTCTGCCGATCTAGGAGAGTGCCGGGTCAGCCCTTCATCTGTTGTATCGCTGCGTAGAGATTGGTGCAGCGGGTGCCGGAGCGACAATAGGCGAAGACCGGGCGGGGCAGGGCGTCCAGCGCCTCGGCCTGCTCCTCCACATTCTGCATGGTCATCTGGCCGCTGACAACCGGCACCCAGCGGAACTCCAGTCCGGCGGCCTCGACCGCCGTCTTGATCGTGTCGGCGCTCGGCTGGCCAGGATCTTCATTGTCGGGTCGGTTGCAGATCACGCTCTTGAAACCGGCTGCCTTGATGGCCGCCACGTCTTCGACGCTGATCTGCGGCGAGACGGCATAGTTGTCAGCGATCTGGCGGATGTTCATGGGACTGCTCCGGGGAGGAATGGCATGTTTGCCCTGTCATGCCATTCCGCGCGGGCGGTCGCAAGCTTGGCCCGTTATGATAGCGACCGACGTCCCGCAGGGCATCGGTGCCTGGTTCGGATCGGAACAGCTCAGGCCGCGCGTTCGCTGTCCAATGACGCCATCTGAAGTTCGTTGTAGCGCGAGCCGGCCGCGGCGCCCTTGGGGGCTGCCTGTTCGATCGCCGCGATATCGGCCGCCGTGAGTGTGAAATCGAGCGCGCCAAGTGCCTCGGTCAACCGGTCGCGACGGCGCGCGCCGATCAATGGCACGATGTCGTCGCCTTTTGCCAACACCCAGGCGATGGCGATCTGCGCCACGCTGGCGTTCCTGCTTTCGGCGACCTGGCGCAGCGCCTCGACAAGGACGAGATTGCGGTCGAGATTGTCGCCCTGGAAGCGCGGACTGCGGTTGCGGAAGTCGGCGCCGGTCATGGTTTTCGTCTTGTCCCAATGGCCGCTAATCAACCCGCGCGACAGCACTCCATAGGCGGTGACGCCGATGCCAAGTTCGCGGCAGGTGTCGAGGATGCCGTCCTCGATGCCACGTGACAGCAGCGAATATTCGATCTGCAGATCGACGATGGGATGCACCGCCGCCGCGCGGCGGATCGTTTCCGAGCCGACTTCCGACAGGCCGATATGCTTGACGTAGCCGTCCTTCACCAGGTCGGCGATGGCGCCAATCGTTTCCTCGATCGGCACATTCGGGTCCAGCCGCGCCGGGCGGTAGATATCGATCGCCTCGACGCCGAGCCGCTTCAGACTATAGGCGGCGGCCGTCTTCACCGCTTGGGGGCGGGCATCGTAGCCCAACCAGTTTCCATCTGGACCGCGCTGCGCGCCGAACTTGACGCTGACCCTCACGGGGCCGGCGCTGCGTGTGGCGAGCGCTTCGCCGATCAGCATTTCATTGTGGCCCATGCCGTAGAAGTCGCCGGTGTCGAGCAAGGTGATGCCGGCGTCCAGCGCTGCATGCAACGTTGCCAGGCTCTCGGTGCGATCGGCCGGACCATACATGTCGGACATACCCATGCAGCCGAGCCCAAGGCTCGATACGACAAGTCCGTTCTTTCCCAGTGTGCGTTCGCGCATGGTGTCTTCCTTTCGCGGTTGATGGCTTTCGATTGAGCCTTGTCCGCAAAGATGGCACATGCTGAACTGTGCGATAAGATGGGCTTTTCAAAACGGACTATGCGGAAATTCGTACAATGCCTGTTGATATGAATCTGCTTGCGGCCTTTGCCGCGGTTGCCCGCCGCCGCAGCTTCCGTGCTGCAGCCGTGGAACGCGGCGTGTCGCCCTCAACGCTCAGCCAGCAGGTGCGTGACCTCGAGGCTGCGCTCGATTTGCGCTTGCTGAACCGCACGACGCGCAGCGTTGCGCCAACCGAGGCGGGCATGCGTCTGCTTGAAAGGCTGACGCCGGCGCTTGCCGACATCGCTTCCGTCGTGGATCATTTGCAGGCTGAAGGCGACACGCCAAGCGGCACTTTGCGCATCAACGCACCGCAGCCGGCGATCGACCTGGTGCTGGCGCCGCTCATCGGTCCGTTTCTCGCCGCGTGCCCGCGCGTGCGGCTGGAGATCATAGCCGAGACGGCTTTTATCGATATCGTGGCGGCCGGTTTCGACGCAGGCGTACGCTGGGGAGAAAGCCTTGCCCAGGATATGATCGCCGTGCCGCTCGGCCCGCAGCAGCGCTATGTCGTCGTGGCTGCTCCCTCTGTCGTTGCGGCCGGTTCGCCGATCCTGCAGCCGCGCGACCTGTTGGGCCGCCCTTGCATTCGCACGCAGTTTCCGAGCGGCATGAAGGTGGCCTGGGAATTCGAGCGCGACGGCGTTTTCGAAAAGATCGATCCGGACGGGTCGCTCGTTTCCACCAACATCGTCGCGCAGCTGCGCGCCTGCCTCGACGGTGTCGGCTTCTGCGCGACGTTCGAGGACTATGTGCGGGAGGACATCGCCGCCGGGCGGCTGGTCAGTGTGCTGGACGACTGGCTGCCACCATTTCCGGGGCCGTATCTTTATTATCCCGGTCGGCGTCACGTGCCGGCGCCGCTGCGCGCCTTCGTCGATTTCGTCAGGCGGCAGCGGCGCGGTGGCTAGCCTTGGGAGGCTATTCGGTGGCGTGCGCTTCGCCGGAACCGCCGACCGCCACAATATTGAAGGGCTTGCCGGCGAGCGGGATGTCGCCTGTCCTGGCAAAACTCGTCGCGTCGACCAGATGGAGCAGGCCTTTCAACGGATCGGTGACGACGATGCGGTCGCCGGCAACGGCGATGCGTGGGCGCGGGTCGCTCCAGTGGCCGTCCATCGAATAGGGGTCGGTTACCTTCACCGATTGCGCGATCTTACCGGCGATGATGTCGACCTGGTGCAACTGACCGTCCTCGGTGAACACGTGAGCAAAGCGCGGTCTTAAGGGATCGACCGCGAAATGCACGCGGCGGGTCGGCAGGTCGATCAGGCGGAACGCGTCCTTCGCGGAAGGGTCGACGAGCAACAGCCTGTCGGCGCCATAATTGCCGAGGAAATATTGCAGTCCCTTGCCGCCGAGCAGCGTCGTCGCTTTGCCGGCGGGGAGGCCGGCTGGATAAGGCACATGCTCGATGCCGGGGCCGCTTTCGCCATCGCGGACGAGTAACAGGCCGGTGGCGCAGGCAAAGGCCATCAGTTTGCCGGATGTCGCTTCGCCATGCAGGTCGGGGCAGGCGTGCACGTCGCCGACCTGCTTGCCCTCGGCATCGACCGCCCGGATGCCGACCGGCAGTTCGTCCGGTTTTTCCTTGTTGGGCTGCGATAGAAGCGCAAAGTCACCATAAGTGGCGGCAACGCCATGATGCGGGGCATCGGTCTTTACCGCCCGAAGCGGCGTCCCATCTTGGAGCGCTGCTTTCTCGTCGAGGATGCGAGCCGTGCCTTCGCCGTCGAAGAACAGAGTGAATTCGCCACGGTGTTCGACGAAGTGCGACGGCTTCGGCCCCTTGATTTCGACACCGGTCAACTTGGGCGCGGTGACCTCGATATCGCCGTGGTCGCCATGGTCGTCAAAGGTGACGCCGGTGGAAACGACCGAGACTGTGTCAGCCTTGCCTTGGACCGCGAAGACCGTCCGGCCGCTGGCGCTGCGATAGAGCGAGGCCGGCCCCTTGAGCGGTAGCGTGTCGAGTTTATTGCCGCTGATGGCATCGATGATGGTGATGATCGGTTCGGCGTGGTCCGAGACGAACAGGCGCCAGACGGTCTTTTCAGCAGCAAGGGAGGGGAGTGTAGCAACGCTGGCGAGAAGGGCGGCGATCGCAGTCGCCACGGCAAAGCGCTTCATAAAGCTCTCCATGTAACGTTATCTAATTACAAATGATTGAGTAAAAAAGGCGGAGAAATTGCCCTCCGCCTCGGGATGGTGCCGTGGCCGCTCGAAGCGACCACCTGGACGCCGATAATCTGGCGGACAGCTCAGCTGCCGAGAATGGCGCCTTTGATCTGCTTGATGTTGTTACGCATCAAATCGACGTAAGTCGCTGCAGGAGCATCCGTTTTCGACAGCGCGTCGGAATACAGCGTTCCACCGACCTTGATGCCTGTTTCGGACGAGATCTGTTCGATCAGGCGCGGATTGGTGATGTTTTCGACGAAGATCGCCGCCGCCTTGTCCTGTTTAACCTGCGTGACCAGCTTGGCGACATCTGCCGCCGACGGTTCTGCTTCGGTCGAAAGCCCTTGCGGGGCGAGGAAGGTCAACCCGTATTCATGTTCGAAATAGCCGAAGGCGTCGTGGGAGGTGATGACGACGCGCTTTTCCGACGGGATGGCGTTGATCGCCTCGCGCACTTCCTTGTCCAGCGCCTCGAGTTTCTCGGTATAGGCGGCGGCATTGGCCTTGTAGCTGTCGCAACCGGCACTGTCGGCGGCGCAGAACGCGTCCGCGATATTTTTCACGTAGATCTTGGCGTTGGGAACCGACTGGAAAGCGTGTGGATCGGTGGAGCCGTGGTCGTGGCCTTCGTGGCTGTTACCGCCTTCGGTGCTCTCGGCCTCGGCGAATTCCGGCTTGAACTCGATCGGCGTGACGCCCTTGGTCAATTCGACGATGGCGGCCTTGCTGGCGCTGGCCTCCACCAGACGCTGCAGGAAACCCTCGAAATGCAGGCCATTCACCAGCACCACCTTGGCCGAGGCCATCGAAACGGCATCGGCCGGGCTTGGCTCATAGACATGCGCGTCGCCATCCGGCCCGACGAGCGTCGTCACCGCAACCCGATCGCCACCGACGTTCTTGGCGAAGTCGCCGATGATCGAGAAACTGGCCACGACCTTCAGCGGTTCGGCAAAGGCAGTCGACGCAGTGATGGACATTAATGTTATAACGATCAATGTCAGCGCGCGACGGATCGATTTCAGCATTGCTGAATTCCTTTCAATGGTTAGGCGGTTCTGTGGCGGTGATGGACGAGGCGCGAACGCAGCACGCCGCGCGATCCGGCCAGGATGGAAAGCATGTAGGCTGCCCCGGCCGACAGGATGATGGCCGGACCGGACGGCAGCGCCGCGTGGTAGGACAGAAGCAGGCCGGCGACACAGGACGCGAAGCCGATCATCACGGCAAGCACGCACATCGGCCCGACGCGCTGGCTCCAGAAACGGGCGGCGGCCGCGGGCAGGATCATCAGTCCGACCGAGAGCAGGGTACCCAGAGCCTGGAAACCGCCTACGAGATTAAGCACGACCAGCCCCAGAAAGATGAAATGCACGGGGCTACCAAGCCGGCTCACGGAGCGCAGGAACAGCGGGTCGAGGCATTCGGCGACCAATGCACGCCACAAGACGGTTAGCGCCGCGAGCGTGACGACGGCAATGCCGCCGATCAACACCAGTGCCTCGTTGTTGAGCGCAAGCACCGTGCCGAACAGCACATGCATGAGGTCGACACTGGAACCGCGGATCGAAACCATCAGCACGCCGATCGCCAGCGAGATCAGGTAAAAGGCGGCCATCGAGGCGTCTTCACGCTGGATGGAAAAGCGCGAGACAGCGCCGGCGCCGAGGGCAACGACGACACCGGCGATCAGGCCGCCGATCGTCATCGGCAGAATTTCCAGCCCATAGAACAGGAAGCCGGCGGCTGCGCCCGGCAGAATGGCGTGGGCCATCGCGTCGCCGGAAAGGCTCATGCGCCGCAACATCAGGAAGACGCCGACCGGGCAGGCGCCGAGCGACAGCATCAACGAACCGGCCAGCGCCCTTTGCATGAAGGCGAAATCGGCGAACGGAGCGACGAAGAAAGCATACAGCGCGCTCACGATGCCGCCCTCTGCCTGGCCGTATGTGCGTGATGGTCGTGCCCATGATGGTCGTGTCCGTGCTCATGATCGTCATGCGCATGGTCATGGCGGTGATCGTGGATCTGGCCATCCGGCTCGCACCAGGGCGCGTCGTCCTCCCAGGCCTCGTGGAAACGGCGGGCGCGCAGCATATTCTCGGCGTTGAGAGCCGTGGCAGTCGCGCCCCAGGCCACGGTACGGCGGGCCAGCAGCAGCGTCTCGGGAAAATTCTGGCGCACCAGTTCAAGGTCGTGCGCAACGACCATCACCGTTCTATCCTCGCCGTGCCAGCGCTTGATCAGCGCGATCAGGTCGCCGACGGTCTTGGCGTCGATGGCGTTAAATGGCTCGTCGAGCAGGATCAGGTCGGCATCCTGCACCAGCACGCGGGCGAACAGGGTGCGCTGCAACTGGCCCCCGGAAAGCGTGTCGAGCGCGCGCTTTTCAAAGCCTTCGAGCCCGACGGCCATCAACGCCTCGCTGACGGTGGCGCGGTCCTGCGCCGTAAGCCGGCCAAGCAGCCCGCGTCGTGGCCACAGGCCGAGCGAGACCAGGTCAACCACCCGCGCCGGAAAGCTGCGGTCGAGTTCCGATTGCTGTGGCAGATAGGCGATGCGCATGCCGGGCATCTTGACGACACCGCCCGCCATCGGCCGCAGCACCCCGACAATGCCCTTCATGAGCGTGGATTTGCCGGAGCCATTGGCACCGACGATCGCAGTCAGCGAACCCTTCTCGACCGTGCCATTCAGATGATGGATGGCCGGGTGGCTGCCATAGCCCAGGGTAAGGTCGCGGAAGGAAAGGGCGGCTCGGCTCATGGCAGTCGGTGACTCACTGTGTGTGAAGGTCGTATGTTATGTTATTACATGTGTCAACACAGCTGGCGAGAAAAGACGTCCTGTCCCGCGAAACTTTCATGAACCCGTGCGCGGGAATGCCCATCGGCTCTGGCGCTATGGCAGCGGCGGGCGACCGATTGCACCTGTGGCGGGATTCGGCGGCCACGACCTTGTCGGCAAGCAAGACGCTCTCTAAAGAGGCCTTTCCACTCACGAAAGGATATGTCCATGAGCGTTCGTCGCATCGATGTCGGCCCCCGCATGAGCCAGGTGGTCATCCACGGCAACACCGCCTATCTCGCCGGTCAGGTCGGCGAGGGCAAGACCGTCGGCGAGCAGACCAAGGACATTCTGGCGACGGTCGATGCGCTGCTTGCCAAGGCCGGCACCGACAAGACCAAGATCTTGCAGGCGATCATCTGGCTCTCCGACATGAGCACCTTCGCCGAAATGAACAAGGAATGGGACGTCTGGGTGCCGCAGGGCCACACTCCGGCACGCGCCACCGGCGAGGCCAAGCTGGCCGGTCCGGAATATCTCGTCGAGATCATCATCACCGCCGCCATCTGAGGCAGCGATCGAGATCTAGCTTTTTGGAGCGCCGGTCGTCGCCGGCGCTCCATTTTTATGTGCCGCGGTTGGCGTGTCGGCGGTCAGCGCTCTGACCCAGACCACGATACGCTGCGCCAGGAAGTTCGTGGTCGAAGGCGAAAGCGCATCGCCGGCAATGACGTGATTGTCGGGATCGCCGGAGCCGTCCACCGGCACCTCCTCGTGCGGGCCGCCCCAGCGGGCGGCGATTTCCTTGGTGCGATCGGGGCGCACGACCTTGTCGTCGTTGGAAAAGATGAACAGAGCCGGGATGGTGGCCTTTTCGACCGGTGCCTCATAGGCAAGCTTGGCCAATGCCGCCATCGGCAGGGTCGCTGCCATCGGATATCGCCAGGTCCAGAACTTTTCCTGCAGCGCGCCGCGCGGCTTGAATGAGCGCTCCTTGCCGGCAATCAGTTCGGCAAGCTGCTTGCCCCACGGCCAGGTAAGGATCTGCGCGCCCGATGCCTGCACGCCGTAGTTCGGCGAGATCATCGCAATCGCCTCGACATCTTTCGAGGCGTTCGGCTGCGTTGCCGCCCATGTCGCCAGCGATCCGCCCGTTGAGGTGGCGATGACGATCACCTTGTCGCCAATGGCACGGCCTATGGCGAGCGCCTCCTCATAATCGTTGATCCATGCGTTGACGCTGCCGTCGGCCATCGCCGCGCCGTCCTGACCGTGGCCGGTCAGCCGCGTATAGAAGAGATTGGCGTCGAGTTCTTCCGCGACCTTGTCGGCGAGTGGTCGTGTCTCGCCCTTCGAGGCCGAGAAGCCGTGAATATAGACGATGGCGACCGGCGTTTTGGCGTGGATCATCGGGTCGGCCCAGACGATCTCCTTTTCGAGCCCGTCGCGAATGTTGGGCACCTTGGCTTCCTCGCGGGCGAGGTAGCCCAGCGGATCGTCGCCGATCTTCGATGCGTCGAAATGCATGGTGGTGTCGACGGGAACGCGCGGTCCTAGCAAAGCCATCAGGGCGATCAGGACCACCAGACCGAGGAACATCACCGCAATACATCGCCCCATGCCGAACTCCAGACAGATCAACGCAAAGTATTGCGGCGGCTTGCAACAGGCAACGGGTCGGCTTCTTTGGGTACGGGGTCGCTTGCCGTATGGCTGGCGCTAGATCGGCTGCCTTGGCTTGCGGCCGAAGCTGAGTGGCCTGTCGCCCCATCCGGTCATGCGGTTGAGGAACCAGTGGCGAAGCGGGTGCGGCAGCATGCCGAGCACCTTCAACCACAAGGTAAAGCGGCGAGGGAAGGTGATTTCGAAACCGCCGTTCTGGATGCCACGCATCATCTTGTCCGCAGCGCAGGCCGAAGAAATCAGCGCCGGCAGCCGCACCCCGTTCTTCTGGGTCATCGGCGTGTCGATGAAGCCGGGGTTCATCACCTGGATACGGATGTTCAGCTTGTCGAGATCGAATTTCAGCGACTGCGCCATGATGTTGATGGCCGCCTTGGTGGCGCCATAGGCGGCGGTCGTCGGCCAGCCGAAATAGGCGCTGATCGAACCCACCATCACGATGTGTCCGCGGCCGTGCCTGCGCATGAATTTTACCACGGGAACCAGCCCGTGAACGATGCCCATCACGTTCACATCGTAAGTGCGGCGGAATTTCCGGACCGACAGGTTGTCGCCCGCCACCTGCGTGTAGCTGCCTGCATTGAAGATCGCGAGCGCTATCGGTCCGATTTCGGCTTCGATGGTGGCCACCGTGTCGGCCATGCCCAATTCGTCGGTAACATCGCAGGGATAAGCGACGATCCGGCCGGGCAGGCTGGCCACCTCGGCGATCAACAGGTCAATGGGATCTTCCTCGCGCGCGGTGATCGCCACGGTGAAGCCCTTTGCCGCCAACTCCTTGGCAAGTTCCCTGCCAATGCCGGAACTACCACCGGTGATCCAGGCAACGCCGTCTTTCGGGCTGGCCCGATAGAGTGTCATACAGTGTCTCGAAAGCTCCCTCGTCTCGTGATCTAACGGGGCGGAAGTCGAAAGAAAAGCCTGTTCTTGGATCCTCACCATATTAGTCTCGGCTGACATTGCACTCCATGCGACGGCGTCGCTTGCCGCGAATGCGACTGGTCCAGGTTAAATCCAGCCTTGAAAGGGCGAGCCGGCATTTCTAGGGTCTGCCTGCAGACACGAGAAGGATTCCTCATGCACCGTTCGGTGATCGACGCCATCGGCAACACGCCACTGATCCGGCTCAAGCGCGCCTCGGAAGAAACGGGCTGCGAGATTCTGGGCAAGGCCGAGTTCATGAATCCCGGCCAGTCGGTCAAGGACAGGGCTGGTCTGTTCATCATTCGCGATGCAGAGCAGCGTGGTCTGTTGAAACCGGGTGGCGTGATCGTCGAGGGCACCGCCGGCAATACGGGCATCGGCCTGACCCTGGTTGCGAAGGCGCTTGGCTACCGTACGGTCATTGTCATTCCGGACACCCAGAGCCAGGAGAAGAAGGACACGATCCGGCTACTGGGCGCCGAGTTGATCGAAGTTCCGGCGGTTCCCTACAAAAACCCCAACAACTATGTGAAACTGTCCGGGCGTCTGGCCGAACAGATGGCGCGGAGCGAAGCGAACGGTGCCATCTGGGCCAACCAGTTCGACAATGTCGCCAACCGCGACGGCCATATCCGCACGACGGCAGAGGAGATCTGGGCGCAGACTGGCGGCAAGGTTGACGGTTTCGTATCGGCTGTCGGCTCGGGTGGCACGCTGGCCGGTGTCGCGGCCGGATTGAAAGCCAAGAGCCGGGACGTCAAGATCGCGCTCGCCGATCCGCTCGGCGCCGCACTGCACTCCTTCTACACCAGCGGTGAATTGAAGGCTGATGGAAGCTCGATCACGGAAGGCATCGGCCAGGGACGCATCACCGCCAATCTTGACGGCTTCGCTCCGGACTTTTCCTTCCAGGTGCCCGACGAGGAAGCGCTTCCGATCGTTTTCGACTTGATCCAGGAAGAGGGTCTGTGCCTTGGCGGCTCGACCGGCATCAACATTGCCGGCGCCATCCGCCTTGCCCGCGAATTGGGGCCCGGCCACACCATTGTGACGATCCTGTGCGATTACGGCACGCGCTATCAGTCGAAATTGTTCAATCCGGCCTTCTTGCGCACCAAGAACCTGCCGGTGCCGGGCTGGATGGAAGGCACAAGCACCATTTCGGTGCCGTTCGAGAAGGTGGCGTGATGGCCGGCAAGACCGAAACGCTGTTTCGCGACGATTCCTACCTGAAAACGACGGAAGCGACGGTCGTCGCCATCAACGAGCGGGGCGGGATCATCCTCGACCGTACCGTGTTCTACGCGACCTCCGGCGGCCAGCCGGGCGATACCGGCCATATCGAGCTGGCCAATGGCGACCGCATCGAAGTCGCGGCGACGGTGACGGGCGAGACCAAGGACGAGATTATTCACGTTCCGGGGGCAGGGCAGCCAGTACCCTCAGTGGGTGAGAAGGTGAAAGCCTCGATCGACTGGCAGCGCCGCTACCTTTTGATGCGCATGCACACCGCCTGCCATCTGCTGAGCGTCGTTTGCCCGTTTCCTATTACCGGAGCTTCGGTCGCCGAAGACGATTCCCGCGTCGATTTCGATCTCCCCGATACCGGTTACTCCAAGGAGGAAGTGACGGCGCGGCTGATGGAACTCGTGCGGGCCGATCATCCTGTCTCCATCGAGTGGATCACCGACGAGGATTTGGCCGCCAATCCCAGTCTCGTCAAATCGAAGAATGTGCGTCCGCCGACCGGTACCGGGCGCATCCGTCTGGTTCTGATCGGCGAAAACGCGTCCGTGGACAGTCAGCCTTGCGGTGGCACCCACGTCGCCCGCACCGGCGAGGTTGGCGAGATCCATATCGGCAAGATCGAGAAGAAGGGGCGCGAGAACCGCCGCTTCCGTATCCGTTTCGGAGCGATGCCCGCGGCCTGACGGCGCGGCGACAGCGAAAGATCAGGGAGAACAGCATGGCCGAGGACAGTCCTTTCACCGTCGATGCCGACTGGCTTGAGCAGCGGCTCGGCCAGCCCGGCCTGTCGATCGTCGACGCCTCCTGGTATCTGCCGGCGCAGAAGCGTGATGCGCGCAAGGAATACGATGCCGCGCACATTCCCGGCGCCGTATTCCTTGACCATGACGCTGTTTCCGACCGGAATTCGCCGTTGCCGCACACGCTGGCTGCGCCGCGCGACTTCGCCCAATATGTCGGCAGCATGGGCATCTCCGCCGACGACACCATCGTCGTCTATGACGGGCCTGGTTTCTTCTCGGCGCCGCGCGCCTGGTGGATGTTTCGCGTCATGGGCGTGTTCCAGACCTATATTCTGGACGGCGGTTTCGATCACTGGAAGGCTGCCGGGCGCCCTGTGACCGCGGAGCCGACCAAGACCGCGCCGGGTATTTTCCATGCTGACTTCGATGCCGCCCGGGTAGCGTCCCTGGCTGACATGCGCCGCATGGTGGCAAGCGGAGAGAGCCAGATCGCGGACGCCCGTTCGCCCGGTCGTTTTGCCGGCGCCGAGCCGGAGCCGCGCGCTGGCGTGCGCGCTGGCCATATGCCGGGCGCCCACAACGTTCCCTACAATCGCCTGTCGGAGAACGGCATGCTGTTGCCGAAGTCCACGCTGCGCGAAGTCATCGAGGATGCTGGCATTGACCTCTCGAAGCCGGTTGTTACATCCTGCGGCTCCGGTATTACCGCGGCCGTGATAACGCTGGCACTGGAGACGCTCGGCCACACCGACAACCGGCTCTATGACGGTTCCTGGACCGAATGGGGCGGGCTGGCGGACACGCCGGTGGTCACGGGCAAGGAGCGCTGATTGTAATGAGCGCCGATGCGCTGGAGCGGATAGACGTCACGGTAACGTTCCTCGAGATGGATACGCCGCCGGCATATTATCCATCCTTGCCCTACAACCGGCAGATCGCGCTGCTGAAGACACGGGCCATCCCGCTGCATTTCTATCGCTATCTGCAGGATCGCGTCGGCCGCAAATGGCAGTGGGTCAATGTGCTGAGGCTGAATGACGAGGAACTCTCGGCCGGACTTCATCGCGAAGATCGCGACATCCGCGTGCTTTATGTCGACGGTGCGCCGGCGGGCTTCTTCGACATCAAGCCGCATCTGCCCGACGAAGTCGAATTGGCCTATTTCGGCATGATGGAACACGCGACGGGGCAGGGCATCGGCCGCTGGTTTCTCGGGGCGGCGATCGAGGCTTGCTGGTCGCACAAGCCGAGGCGGGTCACCGTGCAGACCTGCACGCTCGACCATCCCGCCGCGCTGTCGCTCTATCAGAAACTCGGCTTCCGGCCGGTCGCGCAGAAAAAAGAGGTTGTTGTCCCGCTGTCTTTTGCCGATCGCTCGGCCAGCGTCATGCGTTAGGCACTCCTGAACGATCCATTCATGCCGGCTTCAGCTTGGCTCCGCCATGGTGCGGTCGACATCAATCCGATCGCGCCGAAATGAGGAGCCAATATATGATTTCCCGCCGTACTGTCGCCGCAGCACTCGTCGCCGCCATCGCGCTTCCCGGTCTTGCCCTTGCGCAGGCGCAAACGCCGTCGGCAGCCCAGATCGAGCGTACGCTGGAGGCTACGCCCCGCATGAAGCTGCGGCCCAGCGAACGCGTCACCATTCGCGAATTCAAGCGCCGGCCGGATCTGCGCCGCATGGCGCCGTCCATCGACATCCAGTCGATCAACTTCGCCTTCGGTTCGGCTGCCATCGCGCCGTCGCAATATGGGAAGGTCGAGAACATTGCCGACGGGCTCCATCGTCTGCTGCGACGTGACCGCCACGCCCGTGTTTTGATCGAAGGCCATACCGACGCGGTCGGTTCCTTCGCCTCCAACCAGGCATTGTCCGAGCAACGGGCAGCCTCGCTGAAGCGGACGCTGGTACGCGAATTCGGCGTGCCCGGCTACGCGCTGGAAACGGTCGGTTATGGCGAGGAATTCCTGCTCGTGCCGACGCAGAACGAGAATTGGCGCAATCGGCGCGTCACATTGCGCCGCTTCGACGACTTCATTCGATAACGTCGAACCGCCCGGTCGTTTCTTGCATGGCCGATTGCTATGCAGGAAACGGGTGGGAGGCGCCGGTTGACGATCATAGCTTGTGGTTCACGGAAATCGGAGAACCACAGCCATGTCCATCCTGTTCAAAGCCTTGCCGACCGATGCGGTGCGCGCGCTGCAATCCGGCGGCGCCGATGCCTATGGCCACGTGCCGGAGCGCGCGATCTCGGACGGCGATGGTGTACCGTGCCGGCATTGTCTCAAGAATGTCGCCGCCGGCGAAGCCTACCTCATCCTCGCCTACCGGCCGTTCGCAGAATTGCAGCCTTATGCGGAGACCGGCCCGATCTTCCTGCACGCCGAAGAATGTCCGCGCGCGGAGGAGGCGGCCGCTATCCCGGAGCTGTTTTTGAAGACAAAGGACTACATCGTGCGCGGTTACAGCGCCGATGACCGTATAGTCTATGGCAGCGGCGCGGTGGTGCCCACGCCGGATATTGCCGCGCGGGCAGCGGAGCTTCTGGAACGCGAGGAAATCGCCTATCTGCACATGCGCTCGGCTCGCAACAATTGCTACCAGTGCCGGATCGAGCGCGCCTGATGATGGCGGTAACGTGTGGTTAACCAAAATCGGTGGAAGATCATCCCAGCCTGTCATCTGGTCGTCGTATCGAGTGGCTATGAGGTGGGTGTCGAACGATTTCATCGACCGCGGATGAACCGGCGGTGAAACTCGACGGACGAGGAAGCGGGGTGCTAACCCCGCTTTTTTGTTTTCCAAGGTGCTTCAGGCGGGCGGCGGGTCAGATGCCGCCATACCAGTCATAGCCGTTGTCTTCCCAATAGCCGCCGCGACCACGCCCGAAAGCGCCGAAGGAATCGACCAGTTCGATGCCGCGCAGATATTTGGGCATCTTGTAGCCGAGCTGCCGTTCGACGCGAACGCGCAGCGGCGCCCCGTTTTCCACCGGAAGCGGTTTACCGTTCAATCCATAGGCCAGGATTGTTTGCGGATGGCGCGCGTCGATCAGGTCGATCGAGCCGTAATATTTGATGTCGCCGGACAGGTCGCGGTCGATCGTGTCGAGACAATGGAACATGACATACCGTGCTTGCGGCTTGACCACGGCCTGGTCGAGCACGAGCGACAGCGGCGTTCCCGTCCATTTGGCGATGCAGCTCCAGCCTTCCACGCAGTCGTGGCGGGTGATCTGGGTGCGGCTCGGCATGGCGATGAGCTGTTCGCGTGTCAGCGACAACGGCTTCTCCACCAGCCCGGTGACTTCGAGCCGCCAATCGACGAAATCGTTGGCAAGCAAGGCTTGGTAGGCATCGTCGTCCGGTGTGGTAACGCCGTTCGGACGCATTGGTTGGCGGATGTCGGCTTCGCCGAATTCCGGCGCCAGGGCATTGCGCCCGGCAAGCAGCCGCTGCGCCCGATAGGTCAGACCGTTAGCCCCCTCGAGGAAATTGCGCAGGCCCTGGCCCATGCCGAGTTGGTTATCGAAAGCATCGCAGCCCGAGAGCGCGATGCCGGACGCGCCAAGGCCGGCGGCGGTCAGGAACTTGCGGCGGCTGATCTGAAACTTGGCCATATCAGTTGCTCCGCTCGGCAGAAGAGGTTCCGTTTTCGGGCGGATCGGTCCGGTACCAGCCGGTGATGATGGAGCGCAGCTCGTTGATCGGGCCTGCGGCGAGGATCATCAGCATGTGGATGAGGAAGAACAGGACAAGCAGCACCATCACGGTGAAATGGATGGTGCGCGCCGTCTGCCGTCCGCCGAAGAGCTCGTTGAGGAAAGGCAGCACCGAATTCATCGATGGCGACATGGCGAGGCCGGTCAGGATCATCAGCGGCAAAGCCACGAACAACACCCCGCCATAAGCGAGCTTCTGCAGCGTGTTGTAACGACCGGTGTGATGGAAACGCAGGCGAGCATGGTCGAAGACATCGCGCGGAAGATTGCGGATATCGGCCAGGCGAGGGGCAAGGTCACGGCGAATGTGACCGTTGAACAGGCCGGCAATCAGCCACACCAGCAGCGTCGCGCTCAATGTCCAGGCAAAGAAGAAATGCACGACACGGGCGGTGCCAAGATCGTAGTAGGAGGGGATTGTCGCCCAGGACGGGAAGGCGCGGGCCGTCTCGTTGCCGGGCGGGCCCGACCAGCCGAGCACGCCGGTGGTGTCAAAGCGTCGACCGAAGATTTCGAGATAGCCGCGTGAGCCTTCATCGGCCTCGTCGGCGCCGATCTTCAGGATCGTGTTGTCGTAGCCGAAGCCGGATTCCTTGCCGATATAGAGCTGCGGCCGCGCATTGAAGATCTGCAGGCCGCTCAGCAGCAGGAAAAACAAGGCGAAGGCCCACACCCAATGCGTGAGCCGCGTCCATCGTGATTGCCGGTAGATGAGCGGGCCTTTTTGTGGCCGCCCGGTCTCGGCTTCTGCATTGCTGGTCTCGGCGGTTGCGTCCATCTTGCACCCCTTCAACCGCATTCCGCGGTGCGATTGGTCTCGCATCGTAATACGGACCATCGCCTCGTGATGTTTCACTCCATCACGATTTTGTGCTTCGTGCCTCGCTGCCTTGCATCAGCTTCCGCCGAGCGTAACGGCGAGATTGACCGCCGCCGCGACGATAATCGTGTTGAAGAAGAACGCGACCACCGAATGCACGATGACCAGACGGCGCATGCGTGTGGTGGTGACTTCGACATCGGCGGTCTGCGCCGTCATTCCGATGACAATCGCGAAATAGAGAAAGTCCCATCCTTGCGGCGGCGTGTCGCCACCCGGGAAGGAGAGACCACCGACCGGTTGGCGGACTGGCCTGCCTCTGGCGTCGCGCACTTCGTCGTCGCGCCAGTAGACATGGGCGTAGTGCAGCGCGGCCATCATGTGGATGGTGATCCAGCCAAGCGGCAACGACAGCAATGCCGCCAAGAGCTCCAGCGGGGGATGCTTGTGGTTGGCGTTGATGATGAGGAACAGGGAACCGATCGCCACGGCGATGACGACGGCGACCACAGCGAAGATAATGAAGATCGGCAGGTCGTCGCTGCGTGCCTTGAGCCGCAGATGTTCCGCCGTTAGGCCCGGCATTCGCCGCAGGATCATGACGATATACATCACGAAGAAGACGTCGGCGCCGATCGAGAAGGCGATGGCGATCTGGAAATAGCGCGCGACCAGGAATGTCGCGAGCCCTGTCGCAGCCGCGACCAGGAAAGGCAGGAGGCGGATCGCCGTGTTCTTGGTGAATGTCGTTTTCATGTTGGGCCGATGTCCTCAGCCGATTGCGGCTGATTTGAGAGCACGACGTAGGATGCGGTCCAGTTCGCCGAGGAAGCGCGAACGGTCCTGCGGCGTGAAGCCAGCATTGTAGCCTTTGCTTTCGCCGGTTTCGCGCAAATGCTGTTTCAGGTCGCGCATGGCAACCGCCATGCCGATGGTTTCAGGCGTGAAGGGCCGGCCGGTCGGGCCAAGCACATGGGCGTTGAGCGCCACCGCCCGCGCCGCCAGCGGAATATCGGCCGTAACTACGACATCGTTGGCTTTGGTGTTTTCGACGATCCAGTCATCGGCGGCGTCCGCGCCCTTGCTGACGACGACATTGCGGATCATCGGATCGCGCGAGGGCCTGAGCCCGCCATTCGAAACGAAGACGACCCCGACCCCGTGTCGCTCGGCGACCTTGATGACCTCCTCCTTCACCGGGCAGGCATCGGCATCGACATAGATGGCGGGGGCGGGTGGGGTCATCGTTTGCATCATGTTCCGGCAAGCGACTTCTTTGACTAAGGTCGATTCCGGCAGAAGGGAGTGAGGCAAGCATGGCACATGTGATCGAGCGCGAGCAATGGGCCGAGAAGCCGGATGTTTGGCATGGGGAGTTCCAGGGTGGGCCATACGGAGCGGAAGTTTCGGTGGTGTTCTACTCTTCCGACAGGATCGGCGGCGGTCCCAAGCTGCATAAACACCCCTATCCGGAGGTCTTTATCGTCAGGCAAGGCAGGGCGCTGTTCATCATCGGCGACAAGACGATAGAGGCCAGCGCTGGCCAAATCCTGGTTGCGCCGGCAAACACGCCGCACAAATTCTCCAATCTGGGTCCCGGACGGCTTGAAAGTACCGATCTGCATGTCGCCGGCGCCTTTGCAACCGACTGGCTGGAGTAATCGGGGATCATTTCTCGGCTTTCCTGTACATCGTTCGCGCCTGCAAGATTGCGCGGCTGGGCAGGCAAACCCGATTTGCATCCAACGAATGCCGGCACGGTGCATGCCGTAGCTTGAGCCCGGTCGTGGAAGTCCATAAAAGGTAAGGACTTACCGGAGGAAGCGGCGTCCATGTTCAACAAGATATTGATCGCCAATCGTGGCGAGATCGCCTGTCGCGTCATCAAGACGGCACGCAAGATGGGCATTTCCACGGTAGCGGTCTATTCGGACGCCGATCGCGACGCCGTGCATGTCGAGATGGCTGACGAAGCGATCCATATCGGCCCGGCCCCCGCCGCCCAGAGTTATCTCGTCGCCGACAGGATTATCGAGGCTTGCAAGGCATCCGGGGCCGAGGCCGTTCATCCCGGTTACGGTTTCCTGTCCGAACGTGCGTCATTCTGCGAAGCGCTTGAGGCGCAGGGGATCGCCTTCATCGGTCCGAAGCCCAAGGCGATCAAGGCCATGGGCGACAAGATCGAATCCAAGAAATTCGCCAACGCTGCCAAGGTGAGCACCGTCCCTGGTTGGCTGGGCGTCATCGAGAACGCCGACCACGCGGAAAAGATCGCCGGCGAGATCGGCTATCCGGTCATGATCAAGGCGTCGGCCGGGGGCGGCGGCAAGGGCATGCGCATCGCCTGGTCGCAGGCGGAAGTTCGCGACGGCTTCGACCGTGCTCGTTCCGAGGCGAAAAGTTCCTTTGGCGACGACCGTGTCTTCATCGAGAAGTTCGTTGTTGATCCGCGTCACATCGAGATCCAGGTTCTTGCCGACGCGCATGGCAACGCCGTCTATCTGGGCGAACGCGAATGTTCGATCCAGCGCCGCAACCAGAAGGTTGTCGAGGAAGCACCGTCGCCCTTCCTTGACGAGAAGACCAGAAAGGCCATGGGCGAACAGGCGGTGGCGTTGGCGAAAGCGGTCGACTACCAGAGCGCCGGCACCGTCGAGTTCATCGTCGACAAGGACAAAAACTTCTACTTCCTTGAAATGAATACGCGATTGCAGGTCGAGCATCCGGTGACCGAGCTCATCACCGGCATCGATCTTGTAGAGCAAATGATCCGCGTCGCCGCCGGCGAGGAACTGGCTTTCGGCCAGGGCGACGTGAAGCTCGACGGTTGGGCGGTCGAGAGCCGGCTTTACGCGGAGGATCCCTATCGCAACTTCCTGCCGTCGATTGGCCGGCTGACGCGTTACCAGCCGCCCGAGGAAGGCCGCTTCGGCGATATCGTCGTGCGCAACGACACCGGTGTCACCGAAGGTTCCGAAATCTCGATGTTCTACGATCCGATGATCGCCAAGCTGTGCACCTGGGCGCCGACGCGAGGGCAGGCGATCGATGCCATGTCGGAGGCGCTGGACGAATTCGTCGTGGATGGCATCGAGCACAACATCCCCTTCCTGTCGGCCTTGATGCAGCATCCGCGCTGGCGCGAGGGACGGCTTTCGACGGGTTTCATCGCCGAGGAATATCCGGACGGATTCGCGCCGATCGCGCCGGATGCGAAGGACAGGGCCGTTCTGGCGGCGATCGCCGCTTCGGTGGAATTGCTGCGCCGCGACCGGCTGGACCGGCTGAGCGGTCGGCTTGCCCCGCATTCGGGGGCATTGAAGCGTGATTGGGTGGTGAAGCTCGGCAAGGATTACCTGTCGGCGACGGTTCTTGAGGGCATGATCTCGATACCGATGGAACTCGATCTCTCGATCGAAGGCGGCAAGGCACTCACGGTGGCTTCCGACTGGCGGCCGGGCGAACCGGTCTGGCGTGGCACGGTTGGCAAGCACAGGGTCTCGGCCCAATTGCGGTCGCTGCCCAATGGCACGCGCATCGCCTGGAAGGGCATGTCGGTGACGGCGCTTGCCATGCTGCCGCAGACGGCGGCGATGGAACGGATAATGCCCGTGAAGCTGCCGCCGGACACTTCCAGGTTGCTGCTGTGTCCGATGCCGGGTTTGGTGGTCTCGATCGCCGTCGCCGAAGGGCAGGAGGTCAAGGCGGGCGACACCTTGGCCGTGGTTGAGGCGATGAAGATGGAAAATGTGTTGCGCGCCGAGCGCGATCTCAGGGTTACGAAACTGAATGCCAAGCCGGGCGACAGTCTGGCGGTCGATGCCGTGATCATGGAGTTTGCCTGAGGTCTGGCAAGTCATCCGGGGCGAGCCATTCGCCGCCCCGGATTTTGTCGTTAGGCCGAGACTTCCTCGACGCGCTGGTCGGTGACGACATAGATGCAGGCCCGGCAGGCCTCGCCGCCGCGTTGTGAATACCAGCGGCAACTGCCGCGGATGGCGCAGCGCGGCAAGTTGGCGGCCGGATCGATCTTCTGGTCGGCCATGCCCGCAAGCACCCGTTCGATGACGCCGCAGGAATTGCCCGTCCATTGCCGGCATTTTCCTTCCACGCACTTTCCAGCAAACCGAAAGCGCGCTTCCGGGGCACCGGTTTTGCCTGCCAGCGTTATGAAATCAGCGTCGATTTCCAGGCGTGTCGGGACAGGCTGCACGATGCCGTCGTCTCCGACGATGCCGATCAGAAGCGCGCCCGGTTCGGCAGGCGCGCTCGGGCACGATCTTTGACCGTCGTCCGAGCGCGGCGGTCTCGTTTGGCGTTGACCGGAAGGCTGCGCTGGAATGGGCATGGCATCAGCGCATCAGACCGCCGATTTCCTTTTCGATAGCGGGAAGCTGGCGCTGGTCCAGATGCAGGATCAGCCCCAGCCATTCCTTTGGAAAGCGCAGCACCATTTCAGGTTGAGTATGTGTTTCGGCCAGCCCGGTGAGGACCGCCTGCTGGATATTCCTGGCCAGTTTCTCTTCCATACCCTTGGCGAGCTTGACGCCTGACAGATCGACGACGAAACGATTGCTCATGATGATATCCTCCGTGAAGGTATTCTCGCAGGACTATCGTGCCGGCTTCGCGGTACAGGTGCTATGAAGCGCTTCACACAGGTTGAAGCGGACAGTTGTGCGCGGCGCGGGAGCTGTTTCTTGTGATCGAAGAGCGCGCGGTGACGACGAAGCTGGCAGGCAGCGGTGTGGCTGACTAGATTGATGGCAGCCGGATCGAGATTCGTTCACCAGATCGGAAATAGCCGTGACTAACGACGTCAGGACGCGAGATCCTCTCAAACGCGAGGCGATGATCGCAAGGAAGGGAGAAGCGCCGGCGCGCCCCTTCGTGCATTTGCGCGTGCATTCCGCCTATTCGCTGTTGGAAGGGGCCTTGCAGCTTGGCGCGATTGTCGGCCACGCGGTCAAGGACCAGGCACCGGCCGTTGCGATCAGCGACACCAACAATCTGTTCGGTGCGCTCGAATTCGCGCAGAAGGCCGTGAAGGACGGTATCCAGCCGATCATCGGTTGTCAGGTCGATCTGGCGTTCGTCGGCGAAACCAATGACGGCCAGCGGGATCGGCGCAGGCAGGGGCCGGACCTGAGGCCGGTCGTTTTCCTGGCGGCCAGCGAGGCAGGCTATGCCAATCTCGTTCGCCTCATAAGCCGCGCCTATCTGGAAACGCCCGCCGGTGAGCCGGTGCATGTCTCAACCGATATGGTTGGCGACTGCGCCGGCGATGTCATTTGTCTGACAGGCGGCCCTCGTGGGCCGATTGGCACCGCACTGTTTGACGATCGCAACGATCTGGCCGAGACACGTCTGCTTGCCCTGAAAACATTGTTCGGCAACCGCCTCTATGTCGAGCTGGAACGGGTGACCAACTACGATCGCGAGGTCGAACAAGCCACGATCGAATTGGCCTACCGCCACGAGCTCCCGCTTGTCGCCACCAATGAAGCCTTCTTCTCCTCACGCGAGGATTTCGAGGCACATGACGCGCTCATCGCGATTGCCGAGGGCTCGGTCGTTGCCGCCGATGAACGCCGACGCCTGACGCCGGACAATCACCTCAAGAGCCAGGCCGAAATGGCGCGCCTGTTCGAGGATTTGCCGGAAGCGGTGGACAACACGATCGAGATCGCCCGGCGTTGTTCCTACTACCCGAAGAACCGCAAGCCGATCCTGCCGCGCTTTACCGGTGCCGACGTTTCCGATGCCGAGGCGGCCGAGAGCGCTGAAGCGGAAGAACTTGCGCGCCAGGCCCGCGAAGGACTGAACGTGCGCTTCGCCACTCGCGGCCTCCACTCGGGTTTCACCGAGGAACAGTATCGCGAAAGGCTGGAGTTCGAGATCGGCATCATCCAGCGCATGAAGTTCCCCGGCTATTTCCTGATCGTGTCGGACTTCATCAAATGGGCCAAGCAACATGACATTCCTGTCGGCCCGGGCCGTGGCTCGGGTGCGGGTTCGCTGGTTGCCTACGCGCTTCTCATCACCGATGTCGATCCGCTGCGCTTCTCGCTGCTGTTCGAGCGCTTCCTTAATCCCGACCGCGTCTCGATGCCCGACTTCGACATCGACTTCTGCCAGGATCGCCGCGAAGAGGTGATCCGCTACGTACAGGCCAAATACGGCCGCGACCAGGTCGGACAGATCATCACCTTCGGTACGCTGCAGGCGCGTGCCGTTTTGCGCGACGTCGGTCGCGTTCTGCAGATGCCCTACGGCCAGGTCGATCGGCTCTGCAAGATGGTGCCGCAGAACCCTGCCAATCCTGTCAAGCTCGCCGAAGCAATCGCCAACGAGCCGCGCTTTGCCGAGGAGGCGGAAAAGGAGCCGATCGTCCAGACGCTGCTCGACATGGCGCAGAAGCTGGAAGGCCTCTATCGCCATGCCTCGACGCACGCCGCCGGCATCGTCATCGGTGACCGACCCTTGTCGGAACTGGTGCCGATGTATCGCGATCCGCGCTCGGATATGCCGGTCACGCAGTTCAACATGAAGAAGGTGGAGGATGCCGGGCTGGTGAAGTTCGACTTCCTCGGCCTGAAAACGCTGACCGTGCTGGAGAAGGCGGTAAAGCTCATCCGTCGCCGCGGCATCGACATCGACCTTGCCACTATTCCGCTGGACGACCCGCAGACCTACGCCATGCTGTCGCGCGGCGAGGTTGTCGGCGTGTTCCAGGTTGAAAGTGCCGGCATGCGCAAGGCGCTCATCGGCATGCGTCCCGACCGCATCGAGGACATCATCGCACTGGTCGCCCTCTATCGGCCGGGGCCGATGGAGAACATCCCGACTTACAACGCCAGAAAACATGGCGAAGAGGAAATCGCCTCGATCCATCCCAAGATCGACCATCTGGTGAAGGAGACGCAGGGCGTTATCGTCTACCAGGAACAGGTGATGCAGATCGCGCAAGAGCTTGCGGGCTACACGCTCGGTCAGGCCGACTTGTTGCGCCGCGCCATGGGCAAGAAGATCCGCGCCGAAATGGACCAGCAGCGCGGCATCTTCGTGTCCGGCGCCGTGGAACGTGGCGTCGCCAAGCCGCAGGCCGATTTCATCTTCGACCTTCTGGCGAAGTTCGCCGACTACGGCTTCAACAAGTCGCACGCCGCCGCCTACGCCATCGTCTCTTATCAAACCGCCTATCTGAAGGCGCATTATCCGGTGGAGTTCCTGGCCGCGTCGATGACGCTCGATATGTCGAACACCGACAAGCTGGCGGATTTCCGCCAGGATGCGATGCGGCTCGGTATCGAGGTCGTCGCGCCCTCGGTGATGACCAGCTTCCGCGATTTCGAAGTTGGCGAGAACAAGATCTTCTATTCCATGGCGGCGCTGAAGGGCGTCGGCGACGCGGCCGTCGAACACATTGTCGAAAGGCGTGGGGACGGTCCGTTCAAGAGCCTGGCAGATTTCTGCGAGCGGATCGACCCGAAAGTCGTTGGCAAGCGTGTCTTCGAAAGCCTGATCATGGCTGGCGCGCTTGATTGTTTCGGGCACGACCGCGCGCAGATGATGGGCGGTGTCGAGCGGATGATGGGGCTGGCGGCGCTGGCGCAGCAGAATGCCACTTCCGGCCAGGCCGACATTTTCGGCGCTTCGCTGGGAGCGCAGTCGCAAGCGCTCAACCTGCCGTTGAGCGAACCGTGGCTGGCTGCCGACCGCTTGTACCGCGAATTCCAGGTGGTCGGGTTTTATCTCTCCGCGCACCCGCTCGATGAATACAAGGTCGCGCTGCAGAAGATGCGCGTGCAGAACTGGGCGGAGTTTTCCGCGGCGGTGAAACGTGGCGCCTCGGCCGGACGCCTTGCCGGTACAGTGACCGCCAAGCAGGAACGCAAGACGCGAACTGGCAACAAGATGGGTATCGTGAACTTCTCGGACATGACCGGCCAATATGAAGCGGTGATGTTTTCGGAGACGCTGGCGCAATATCGCGACATGCTGGAAGCCGGCAAATCGGTCGTCATCACCGTCGCGGCGGAGGACAGGCCGGAAGGGGTCAATCTTCGCATCCAGACAGTGCAGTCGCTGGAGGATGAGGCAAGCCGCATCCAGAAAGCCCTGCGCATCTTCGTGAGGGATGCCGCCCCGCTCAATGCACTTGCTGGGCAGCTTGGCGTGAAGGGCGAGGGGCAGGTGTCCTTCGTGCTGATCAAGGACGGCGGGCAGGGGGAGGTCGAGATCGAGCTTCCCAATCGCTACCGCATCTCGCCGCAAGTGGCGTCGGCGATGCGGGCAGTGCCCGGAGTGATCGAAGTCGAGCTGGTTTAGGCAATCGGAACTCGTCCTGAAAACGCTGGACGAGCGGCATGGCTGACGCTACCCGATAGGCATGGCGTCTGAAGCGAAGCCCGAGAACGGTACCTCCCTGGCGACATTGCGTGATCGCTTGCGCCGGCTCTATCACGGGCGCACACCCGAGGCCGTTCGTTTTCAGGCGGCGGTGGTGCTTGTCGACATCGTCATCATCGCCTTCTTCATCGCCACGCCCTTGCTGCAGGGTACGGCTTCCTTCCTGTGGCTGGACTATGCGGTGGCGATCCTCGTCGCCGCCGACCTGCTTGCGCGCCTGCTTGCATCCACCGACATGGTTCGGCTCATGCGGCAACCGACATCCTGGGTCGATCTGTTCATCCTGCTGACGCTGCTGTTTCCGACGGCACTGGCCAATCTGAGCTTCCTGCGCATCCTGCGCCTGTGGTCGCTGTCGCGAAGCGGGGTTCTGTGGCGGCATCTCGGCGGAGGTCGGTTTCTGGCCTGGCGCGACACCACCCACGCTGTGGTCAATCTCCTGACATTCCTGTTCGTGGTAACGGGCTTCGTCTACACCTTCTTCTTCCGGCAGGCTTCTGGGCTCGTTGGCTATGTCGATGCGCTCTATTTCACCGTGGCAACCGTCACGACCACCGGCTTCGGCGACATCGTCTTGCCGGGCGTTGCCGGCAAACTCACCTCGATCGTCACCATGATCATCGGCATTTCACTGTTCGTGCGTCTCGCCCAGGCGATCTTTCGCCCGACCAAGGTCCTCTTTCCTTGCCCGCAATGCGGGCTCCAGCGCCACGAGCCGGACGCCGTGCATTGCAAGGCTTGCGGCCATGTCCTCAACATACCGGACGAGGGTAGCTGACCGTTTCGGAACGAAACTGGCGAGCGAACCGCAAGAAGTGACGTTAAAGTTCGTGCTTTGGAGAGAACAGAACGAATGTTGGTCCGCCTCTACCTGGGTGCAGTTCTCGTCGCCCTTTCCCTTGCGCAACCAGCTCATGCCGCGGAGCCGGGGTTCTTTGTCTCGATGGCCGGCAAATGGAGCGGCAAGGGCAGCTTCCGCATCAACACAAAGGCATCACCGGTCAGCGTTTCCTGCTCCTTCACCGCGAAATCCGGTGACGCGTTTCTAACGCTCGACGGCAATTGTCGCGGCTTGATACTGATTTCGCGCAGCATCGGGGTGCGGCTGAAGACCGATGGGCAACGCTATAGCGGGACCTATGTCGGTTCGCGAACCGGACCTGCGGCACTGTCTGGACGTCGCAAGGGGCAGGCGCTCAACCTCGCCATCCGCTGGGCGAAGCTGGTGAATGGCGACCGGGATGCAGAGATGCGCGTCGAGAAGATCGGCGCGGATGCCATGCGCATCGTCACCATCGACAAGGACCTGCCGAGCGGCAAATCGGTCGTCACCGCCCAGATCGACCTGAAGCGCAACTAGCGCGTCAGAACGAGAATCGACATCGGTTTCAGACAATCGGAGGGCGTAGTCGAAGCGCTGGACGCGTCAACTCGCCGCCACTTCGGCGGGTTTTGCCGGTCGCTTTTGCAGGTTGAGCAGGTTGCCCATCAAAATCAGCGCAGCGCCACCGGCGGTGAAGGCATCGATCTGCTCGTGATAGACCAGCCAGCCCAGCAGCGCCGACAAAGGCACGCGCAGGAAATCCATCGGCGAAATCAGCGTGGCGTCAGCATAGGTCAGGGCCCTCGCCATGCAGAAATGCGAGGACATGCCGGTGAATGCGATGGTGAAAATCCACGGCCACAGTGAGAGCGACGGATTGCGCCATTCGAGCAGAGCCGGAACGAGGCCGAGCACCGATTGCACGACGAGCATCCAGAAGATGATGCGCACCACGCTGTCGGTGCGCGTCAACGCCTTCACCATGACCACCGAGGCGCCAAAACAGGCGGCCGCGCCGAGAACAATCAGGTGGCCGGTATCAACCGAGCCGGTGCTCGGACGCACGATGATGACGACGCCGATAAGACCAAGCACGATCGAGGCGATGCGGAACTTGTTGAGGCGTTCGCCGAGGAACAAAACGGCAAGCAGGGCGGTCCAGATCGGGGTGGTGAATTCGATGGAGATCAGCACGCCGAGCGGGATCAATGTCAGCGCATAAAGCCAGGCACCCTGGCCGACATAGTGGATCACGTTGCGCGCGATATGCAGCGGCAGCCGTGGCGAGGCCATGGCGGCGAAACCACCCTGGCTGATGACCAGAGGCAGCAGGATGAACCAGCCGATCACCGAGCGCATCTCCAGAACCTGGAAGACGCTGAGCGCGCTTGTCGTCGCTCGCCCCGCGACCGACATCAGCAGGAAGGACGCGATCGACAACGCCATCCAGAACGCCGCTTTGGGGATCGAGGGAGCCGGTGCCATGAACGCTGTTTCGCAAGCCGACCGTTGTCCGGCAATCCATAGACCCGCCAATCTTCTGGGCCAGAGGATGCGGCGTCAGTCGTCGAGATGTTCCGGCGGATGGGCATTGCGCCCCTTGCCGAACGTATAGCCGGTTTCCACCGCCTTGCGTCCGAACTTGTCGCGCAACGTGTCGATTGCGCCCTCCGCCAGCGCCCGCTTGCGCGATTGCAGATCGACAAGATCAGGCGGATCGGCCTTCTCGTCGTCGGAAAGGTCGCTGACGCCGATGCCCAGAAGGCGATATCTGGTGCCGTCCGCCTCGCGGCGCAACAGATCGAGCCCGGTTGAAAAGATGCGGTCGGCGAGGCGGGTCGGATCGGCAAGCTGGCGGTTGCGGGTGCGTGTCTTGAAATCCTGGCTCTTGAGCTTGAGCACCACCGTGCGGCCGGCTATGCCGGCCTTCTTCAGTCGCGCCGATACTTTCTCGGACAAGGCCCGCAGTACCGGAACGAGGTCGTCCATCTTGGCGATGTCGGTATCGAACGTCGTTTCGGCGGATACGCTTTTTGCGTCATGGTCTGGATGAACGCGTCGATCGTCCTCGCCGCGCGACAGGCGGTAGAGCCGATCCCCCATCACCCCATAGCGGCCCATCAGGTCGCTGCGTTCCATCTTCTGCAATTGGCCGATCATGCGGATGCCGTCGCGGGCCAGCACTTCGGCGAAGGCCTTGCCGACTCCCCAGATCATCGTCACCGGCTGCTCGGCGAGGAACGACATCGCTTCCTTCTCGCCGATCACCGCGTAGCCGCGCGGCTTGCGAAAGTCCGATGCGATCTTGGCCAGGAACTTGCAGTAGGAAAGCCCGGCCGAAACAGTGATGCCGATCTCTTTCTCGACCGTCTGCGCGAAACGCGCCAGCACCAGCGCGGGCGGCAGGCCATGCAGCTTCTCCGTTCCGGCAAGGTCCAGGAACGCCTCGTCGATCGAGATCGGTTCGACCAGAGGTGTCAGCGCTAGCATCATGGCGCGCACCTCGCGTCCCACCCGCACATACTTCTCCATGTCCGGTTTGACGACGATGGCCTCGGGGCATGCCTCGAGCGCCTTGAACATCGGCATCGCCGAGCGTACGCCATGGATGCGGGCAATGTAGCATGCGGTCGAGACCACGCCGCGCTTGCCGCCGCCGACAATGACCGGCTTGTCGCGCAGCGCCGGATTGTCGCGTTTCTCGACCGCCGCATAGAAAGCGTCGCAGTCGATATGGGCAAGGTGCAGGCTGTAAAGTTCGGCATGGCGAACGATGCGCGGGCTGCCGCATCGTTCACAGCGCATCGCTCTGCTGCGCTGTGGCGTCAGGCAGTCGCGACAAAAACCATGCTCGGGATCGTTGACAGGTGCCGCCATCACTGCGAACATAAAGAGAACATTGTCAATGTAGTCTACACGGCCGGTCCATGCAAGGCGACTGGAGGGACGCGTCATGAGCATCGAAATCCACCATTTGACCCCGGATCTATGGCCGCAATTCGAAGATTTGTTCGGCAAGCAGGGCGCCTGCTATGGCTGTTGGTGCACGCATTTCCGGCTGCCTCCGGCGGAACGGCGGTCGGGCAGTCGCCAGAGCAACAAGGATCATATCAGGACACGCATCGAGGCTGGGCCGCCGCCGGGCCTGCTGGTGTTGGAAGATGGCGTGGCGAATGGCTGGATGCAGATCGGTCCGCGCGCCGACGTGCCCGAGTGGAACAACAAGGGCAGGGGATCGGCGCCGGTCGATGCAACCGATGCGGACGATCCAGCTGTGTGGGCAATCTCGTGTTTTTTCATCCGCACCAAGGCTCGTGGTCAGGGACTGACCCACCGGCTGGTGGCCGGCGGCATCGATTTTGCCCGTAGCAGCGGAGCCCGGATGATCGAAGCGTGCCCGATCGACCTGTCGCGCGATTCGCGTTCCGTCGGGCTGTTCGTTGGCTCTTCGCGCGTTTTCGAGCAGGCAGGCTTCCAGCGTCTTGTCGAACGCAAGGCGGGGCGACCGCTGATGCGGCTGATTCTGTAGTCCGTCGGCGCACCTGCAGCGCCATCGGCCTTCAAGCCACGCCGGCTGCGTTGGCCTTGTCATGTCGCCTTGTGATTGAGGCTGTAATTTCCTACGAAGGGTCCGATCGGATTGGGCTTTTCGTCCTTGAACAAAAGTGGAGACCATAAGTGCGCCGTGTTTTGACGACTGTTTCGGCTTTGGCGATCTGCGCCCCGGCCTTCGCACAGGGCATCGATGCCCAGGGTGCCGCCCAAGTCCAGAAGGACATTGCCCGCTATCTCGGAAATCAGGCTTTCGAGAAGGGCGTTGTAAAAGTGGAGCCTAAGGGTGACGCCTACCAGCTCACCGTCGATTTCAAGGCGCTCGTCAAGGCGATGCCAGAGCAGGATTTCGTCAAATTCGACCTGCCGCCCTATGTGCTGAATGTCAAACCGCGCCCCGACGGCACCTGGGATGTCGGCAGCACCTTCTCGTCGAAGGGAACGTTCGAGGTAAAGGGCCCCGAGGGACAACAGACCACCGAGTTCGATCTGAAGGACGGCAAGATGGCCGGCGTCTACGACCCGGCCCTCGCTGCCTTCACCAATCTGACGTCCTCGATGGCCGACATGACCATGGCTTCGAAGGATGCGAAGTCGAGCGTCGAGGCACGCGCCGGGGCGACAACGATGACCGGCACCGCGACCAAGGCGGCGGACGGTGGCGTCGATTTCGCCATGTCGCAGACGCTGGCCGACTTCAGCGAGACGGTGACGATCGACGATGGCGAAAGCGGTCTGAAGGTGCCGTTGACCTTCCATTCGCCGAGCCTTGCGGTGGATGCGACGGCCAAGGGGTTGCGCAGCCGCGCGATACTCGATCTCGTCGGTTTCGGCGTTGCCAATGAGGACGAAGCCAAGCTCAAGGCCAATCAGGCGGAGCTGAAGACGTTGCTTCTGGCGGCGTTGCCGGTCTGGCAGCGCTTTGACGGCACCTATAAGTTCAAGGATTTCAAGGTCGGCACGCCACTCGGCGAGTTCAACACGACCGAACTTGTGGCCAAGTTCGGTGCCGATGGCGTCAGCAAGAACGGTACGGTGAGCTACGGGCTGAAGGCCAGCGGCCTGACTGTGCCGGCAATAGCGGCGCAAATGCTGCCGACCTGGAGCGCTTCGCTGTTGCCCACCGATATCGAGCTCAATTTCGGCGGCGCCAATCTCGATCTCGATACCATGGCGCGCAAGTCCATCGACGCCTTCGACCTGACCAAGGAGCCGCCGCTGCCCGCCGAATTCGGCGACCAGATCGGAGCCGAGTTCCTGGCCAAGTCGCCCAAGGTACTGATCGAGCCCAGCGTCATCAAGAACAAGGACACCGAGATCGCGTTCAAGGGCGAGGTCCGTTTCCCGTATGACAAGCCGGACCCGACCAAGAAGCCGGACGTCGACATGACGGTGACCGTCTCTGGCTACGACAAGATCGTGGAGACGCTGCAGGAAGCTTCCAAGACCACACCGGATGCAAGCAATGCCGTTGCCGCCGCGCTGGCAATGAAGGGTTTTGCCAAGACCCTGCCGGACGGCCGCATCGAATGGGTGGTGAACGGCAAGTCGGACGGATCCGTCATCGTCAACGGCGTCACGGTCAAGGCAGCCGACCCGGTCGTGCAACCCGGCGAGGAAGGCGTGACGGACGACAACGCGACGGACGATCAGGCCACCGATCCGGCGCAGGACCCCGACCAGAGCGAGGAGGCGCCGCAGGATTCCGAACAGGAGCAGCCGGCGCCACAGCAATAGAGGCCACGCGGCTGCCGGTTCGACCGCGATAAAAAATGGAAAAGCCCCGCCCAGAGATCATGAGCGGGGCTTTTCTTTTGTGGGATATCCGCGCGTTAAGCGGTCTTTCTAAACGCCCAGCGCCTGGGCGATCTTTGGAGCGGCTTCGTGCCAATCCTGTACCACGATCAGGTCGTCCGGCAGCGGCGGCAGGAACGCACGCAGCGAATTGTCGGCCATCAGGTGGAAAAGATGCGCATCGGCAACCGAACCACGCGCCGAGATCAGATTGTTGGGCTGATCGTCGACGAAAGCGATCGGTCGCCCCTTGTCGCCGCGAAGTTTTGCCACCGCCGGGCCCTTGGCCATTTCGGTGGTGAGCAGCGGGTAACGGAGGCCGAGCTGGTCGAGATGGGCGCGCCGCGCGGAGCGATGCTTGTGCGGCATCGCCGTCAGCAACACGATTTCGGCCCGGTCCTCCAGTGATTTCAAGGTCTCAGCAGCGCCTTCAGCAACATACTGCCACTCAGCCTGGCCGGCGAAGAAGTCGTCCAGCAGCGTGTGCACTTCATGCTGCTCGGCCACCCGGCCTGTGCCACGCTCGGAGACATTGCCGGTCAGCCTGAACGAGGCGAAGGTCAGATCGTAGCCGCGCTGTTCGAGAAAGCGCGGAAACGGGCGGATGAATTCGAGGATCACGTCGTCGACGTCGAGCACCAGCAGCGGACGGTGGTCGCTGGCCAGTTCGGCGATCTGGCGGGCTGTCTCTGGATCGTCACTCATGTCGAACGCTCATAATCGTCTTGGTTTCCGAGCGGCAAGGCGTGCAACGCCTTGCCGACCGCTGCCGGCGGGGTGCCGGTCTCCTCGCAGAAGCGCATCAAGGTCGGTTCATGCGCCAGGATGAATTGCAATACTCCGGCCAGGAAGCCAGGTTCCGCCGCCGCGCGCCGGATCGAACTGGCTTCGATGCCGGTAATCGCAAGGAAGCGGGGCAGCAATTCTGCGTCGCTGGCAACAAAGGCCAACGCGCCGACGGCGAGGGCCTCTGCCTGCTCACGCATTGACGCTGCGTCTGCCATCGCTACCTTTGATTCCGACAATGGTGATGAGTCTGCATCTGGAAGTAGTCACAAGCGTCGCCAAGGGCAAGGCTTGTGTGATGTTGCTGTTGTCTTGTTGTGTGCAGACTGGTCGGATTTCACACCGCCGGTTTGCGTTTCGTCAATCATCTCGCGCTAATGTGGAGCCGGGTTTGGGCGCTTCGGGATGGAGTGCATCACGACGGTTTCCGCGCGGGAATGTCGTCGGAGCGGGAAAGAATGCCGAAGAAGGTAATGATCGTCGAAGACAATGAGCTCAATATGAAGCTCTTTCGCGACCTCATCGAGGCCAGCGGCTATGAAACCGTGCGCACCCGTAACGGTCTCGAAGCGCTCGATCTTGCGCGCAAACATCGGCCCGACTTGATCCTCATGGATATCCAACTGCCGGAAGTGTCAGGGCTGGAAGTGACCAAGTGGCTGAAGGAAGACGACGAATTGCACGTCATTCCGGTCATCGCGGTCACCGCCTTCGCCATGAAGGGGGATGAGGAGCGCATTCGCCAGGGTGGTTGCGAAGCCTATATTTCGAAGCCGATATCGGTGCCGCGCTTCATCGAGACCGTGAAATCCTATCTGGGTGACGCCTGATGGTTGTTCGCCACCAGCCCGGAGCCGCATGAAATGACTGCCCGCATCCTTGTCGTCGACGACGTGCCGGCCAACGTCAAGCTACTGGAAGTTCGGCTCCTAGCTGAATATTTCGACGTGCTGACGGCGACGAACGGCCCCGATGCGATCGAGACCTGCGAGAACGGCAAGGTCGATGTGGTGCTGCTCGACGTCATGATGCCGGACATGGATGGTTTCGAAGTCTGCCGCCGCTTGAAGAGCGATCCGGCCACGGCCCATATCCCGGTGGTGATGGTCACCGCTCTCGATCAGGTGACCGACCGCGTGCGGGGGCTTGAGGCTGGCGCGGACGACTTCCTCACCAAGCCCGTCAACGATCTTCAGTTGATGACCCGGGTGAAAAGCCTGGTGCGCCTCAAGATGCTGACCGACGAGCTGCGCCTTCGCGCTTCGACTACACGCAACATCGGCATCGAGGAATTGCTGGCGCGCAACATCGCCGACGACGATACCTTGCCGCGCGTGCTTCTTGTCGATGAGCGCGAAGCCTCTTCGGAACGCATTCGCAAGGCCTTGCGGGATCGGGTCGCGCTTGACACGGCGAAGGATCCGCATGCCGGCTTCTTCCAGGCAGCCGAGACGCCTTACGAATGTGTCCTCGTGTCGACCGATTTCGCCGACTTCGATCCGCTGCGGCTTTGCTCGCAATTGCGCTCGCTCGACCGCACCCGCTTCGTGCCGATCATATTGCTGGCCAACCAGGGTGAAGAGGACAGGGTCATTCGCGGCCTGGAACTCGGCATCAACGACTATCTGACCAGGCCGATCGATCCGCATGAGTTGATCGCGCGGTTGCGCACGCAGGTTCGCCGCAAGCGCTACAATGACCAGCTGCGCGCTTCCGTGACCCAGACCATCGAGATGGCGGTGACGGACGGGCTGACCGGCCTGCACAACCGTCGCTACCTGGATAGCCATCTGCAAACCTTGTTCGACCGGGCTGTGGCGCGGCGCCGGCCGTTGGCGGTGATGATAACCGACCTCGATCGCTTCAAGACCATCAACGACACTTTTGGCCATGACGGTGGCGATGACGTGCTGCGCGAGTTTGCCTATCGCCTGCGCAAGAACGTTCGCGGCATCGACCTTGCCTGTCGTTTCGGCGGCGAGGAGTTCGTCGTGGTCATGCCGGATACGGAAGGCGCGATCGCCGAAAAGGTTGCCGAGCGCATTCGCGCCGAAATCGCGAAGGTGCCGTTTGCAATCGGGCGAGACGGACAGACCGCGGAGATTACGATCAGCGTCGGCGTTTCCTCGCTGCTGCACGGGCGCGATACGGTCGAGGCCTTGATGAAGCGGGCTGATCTGGCCCTCTACGAAGCCAAGAACAGCGGCCGCAACAGGGTGGTGGCCAACGCAGCCTGACGGCAAGCAGCCGCTCCGTGCTCGCCGATAACGCTGACTGTTTACCTTAACCCCGGCGATTCGCGGTCCGTGGTTAAGAAAGTGTTGATTTTTGAATAAGCTTGGGCAAATGTGCTCGCGCAAATGAGGGACGGTCGGTGCGGGGGCAAATCCGGCAGTTCCACTGATACCCCATGATGCTCAGGTCCGCCGCATCTCCTGGGTCCGTGGGGTCGGCCGGCCGGCGCTGGCATATAGTGGCCTCCTCGTACCGCTGCCATCACGCCGACCGGCCCCCTTATTCTTCACTCTCGACATCAACAAAATGTCCTAGAGGGTGGAGAATGCCGGTTTTCCGTCCGCGCAAACAAAAACGCCGCCCAGAGGGCGGCGTTTTGCATTTCATGACGGAAACCAGATTACTTGATCTTGGTTTCCTTGAATTCGACATGCTTCTTGGCGACCGGGTCGTACTTGCGGAACGACAGCTTGTCGGTCTTGGTGCGGCTGTTCTTGCTCGTCACATAGAAGAAGCCGGTGTCGGCGGTCGAAAGAAGCTTGATCTTGATGTTCGCGGCTTTGGCCATGATGTTCGTCCGTTGATTTCGTGGAGTTCGAGCCGCTGGGACACGGGAAGAAAACCCCGGACGCGGAAAACTTGGCCGGACACATAAAGAAAGCGCTCGGAAAGTCAAGTCCGGCCAAGGGCTAGGCCGGATTTTCATGCGTCTGCCGGCGTCCGTCAGCTCGTATGCGCGACGAGTTTGTTCACCGTTTCCGGGAAGAAGTCGGGCGCGGACCAGCGCTTGCCGAACATCATGTCGTACTGCAGGTAGCGATAGTCGCGGATGAGCGGGGCGATCTCCTTCTGCCTCGCCCAGTCGGCCGTGGCGGCGCCGTCGGTGGCAAGCAGCAGGTTGCGGTCGACAACGTTGTATCGTTCGCTGATCTGGCCGAGGAAGTCCGTGTAGTAGGGGTGCGTGATGCCTGCGGCCTTGAGCAGATGATAGGGCAGGAAGGCCGGGCTGATCGAGCCGACGTCCTTCGCCGGCCCCGTCCGGTTGGACCAGACGACCAGCGGCGTTTCGCGGTGCAGGCGCATCTGATCGGGCGCTTCCTTGCGTGGCGCCACATTGTCCTTCAGGAACCCGGTCTCGACATAGACCGGACCGAGCGGCGGCAGATGATCGCCGAAGAACACGATGACAGTCGGCCGCTCACGCTTCTGAGCCCAGTCCATCAGCCGCTTGAGATTGATATCCGCGTCAGCCGCACCCTCGGCATAAGAAGCCAGCGAATCCCGTGCCCATTGGCTGATCGGCGCCTGCACGACACGCGTGGTGTCGGAGTAGCGGGTGGGTTCGTAGGGGCCGTGATTCTGCAGGCTGACCGCGAAGTAGAAGAACGGCTCCTCCGAAGCGTCCGCCGCGCTGATGAGCTGGTCGGTCATCGCTTCGTCGGAGGCGAGCGGCCCGCGCTTTGCCATGTAAGGCATGGTCTCTTCCGACTGGAAGTCGTCGAAGCCGAAATCGGCATAGACCGCGGTGCGGTTCCAGAACCAGTTGGTGCCCGGATGGAAGGCCCGTGCCGAATAGCCTTCGCTCTTCAGAAATGTTGCCAACGAAGGAACCGGCGCGCGCACATATTGCTGGTAGGGAATGGAGCCGGCCGGCAGGAAGGCATTCGAGAAACCGGTCAGTGCTTCGAATTCGACATTGGCCGTCATGCCACCGAACTCGGGCGAAAACACCGAGCCAGCGCGGGCCGCACGTACCGTCGGGATGGGGTCAGGCGTGACGGAGACGTTCGGCAGCGTCATCGGATCCCAGAAGGATTCGCTCATCACCATGATGATGTCGGGCTTGTCCTCGGGCACAACCGCGCCCACCTCGGGTCTGGCGATCGTCTCGATTGCCTTGTCTGAATAGCCCAGGGGAGCCACGACATGGGCCATAGGCACGTTGAGTGCGAAGGCCAGCGCGAAGCCGTTCGAATTGTAGTTTTCCTTCTGGTCCCACATCATCGGGATGATCTGCAGACGATCGCGCGTCCACGAGAAAGCGGCGTAGTCCATGATCGAAACGAAGAACGCCAACAGGGGAATAGCCACGGTGAGGCGGGCGAGACGGGCCTTGTAGCGCAATGTCGAGGTGCGGCGGCGCCAGCCGAGCCACAATGCGATGAGCAAGGCAATCGTCGCCAGGATGCCTGCGCCGAGCGCAACGCCTGTCCAAGGGCGTTCGCGCACCAGGAGCGGCATCAGTTCCACAATCTGCCGCGCGTAAAGAAAGTCCGTGGGATAGAGCGGATCGCCGAGATAGCGCGATTTCTGGTGGCCGATGAAAGCGAGCGCCAGCGTCACCGGCGCGAAGATCATCACGCCCTGGTAATTGCGTCCAAGCAGGGCATCGAGGCCGATGAGGATGAGGGTGAACAGAACGACCGTCGTCCAGCCGGGCTTGAATGGCTGCACGAAGAAGCCGAGTGTGCTGACGATGTCGCCGCGGAAGATGAGCTCAATGGCGAAAACCAGCACGGCCGACGCCACCAGGGTGACCAGGCAATACCGCATGGCACGCCTTTCTTCTCCCGGCTCGAAGCCGGGGAAGGCGCTGTCATACTTATGCTTCGGCGCAGTCATACCGCTCCCCGACAAACCTTTCGCCAATTCGTAGATCCCCACCTGCATTATGAATGCGTCATCAAACTGTCATTCAAATGTCACGGAAAGCTAGCGCCTGTGGCAAAATTTAGAAGAGCCAGCAAACGAATCGTGTTCGGTTTTTATCATGATTGATCGCTGCAAAACTGGCTGGCGCCGCTCCGCGTGTCTCGCCCGGCGGGCACGCTGGGCTCTTGACTTGTGGGCTGGGCTTGCGCACAGGCAGGCGTGATTAACCAGTTGGAGCTCTCTATGGCGGTGGCATTCACCTTTCCGGGGCAGGGCAGCCAGGCGGTCGGCATGGGCAAGGACCTTGCCGATGCATTCCCCGAAGCCCGGCGCGTCTTCGAAGAGGTCGATGAGGCCCTCGGTGAAAAACTGTCCTCCCTGATCTGGGAAGGACCCGAGGAGACACTGACTTTGACGGCCAATGCCCAGCCGGCCCTGATGGCCGTATCGCTTGCTGCCGTGCGCGCGCTGGAAGCCCGTGGCTTTTCGCTGAAAGATAAGGTCGCCTATGTCGCGGGTCATTCGCTGGGCGAATATTCCGCACTCGCCGCCGCTGGCTTTGTCTCTGTAGCCGATGCCGCCCGCCTGCTGCGCATTCGCGGCAACGCGATGCAGTCGGCCGTTCCGGTGGGCGAGGGCGCCATGGCTGCCATCATCGGCCTTGAACAGCCCGATGTCGAAGCTGCCTGTGCCGAGGCTGCAAAAGGATCGGTATGCCAGGTGGCGAACGACAATGGCGGCGGCCAGCTGGTGATTTCCGGCGCCAAGGCGGCAGTGGAACTGGCGGCCAGGCTTTGCACGGAAAAGGGCGCCAAGCGCGCGCTGATGCTCCAGGTGTCGGCTCCTTTCCATTCCGCGTTGATGGCACCTGCCGCCGAAGCCATGCGCGTGGCGCTGGCGGGAGTGGCAAAGAACGCCCCGGTCGTTCCCGTTGTCTCCAACGTCTCGGTGTCGCCGACGACGGACCCGGATACGATCGCCGCCCGTCTGGTCGAGCAGGTCACCGGCCGGGTGCGCTGGCGCGAAACGGTCGAATGGTTCGGCGCCAATGGCGTGACCACGCTTTATGAAGTTGGTGCCGGCAAGGTATTGTCCGGTCTGGCGCGGCGCATCAATCGCGATATCGCGACCGTTTCCGTTGGAACTCCGGCCGATATCGATGCCGCGCTCGCGGCGCTAGCTTAGAAAGCCTGATGACCCCACCCATATTAAGGGTGCGCTTGAGAGGGGACGAAACATGTTCGATCTGACTGGCCGCAAGGCGCTCGTCACCGGAGCCACAGGTGGCATTGGCGAGGCCATTGCGCGCCTGCTGCATAAGCAGGGCGCGGTTGTCGGCCTGCACGGCACGCGCGTCGAGAAATTGGAGGCACTCGCCGCCGAATTGGGTGACCGGGTGAAGATCTTTCCGGCAAACTTGTCCGACCGCGACGAAGTGAAGGCGCTGGGCCAGAAGGCGGAAGCCGATCTGGAGGGCGTCGATATCCTCGTCAACAATGCCGGCATCACCAAAGATGGCCTGTTCGTGCGCATGTCCGATGCCGACTGGGACAGCGTCATCGAGGTCAATCTGACCGCCGTCTTCCGGCTGACGCGCGAACTTACCCACCCGATGATGCGTCGCCGCTATGGCCGCATCATCAACATCACCTCCGTCGTCGGCGTTACCGGCAATCCCGGCCAGGCCAATTATTGCGCCTCGAAGGCCGGCATGATCGGCTTCTCCAAGTCGCTGGCACAGGAGATCGCTACCCGCAACGTGACCGTCAATTGCGTCGCCCCCGGCTTTATCGAATCGGCTATGACCGACAAGCTGAACGATAAGCAGAAGGAAATGATCATGGCCGCCATTCCGGCCAAGCGCATGGGCACGGGCGAGGAGGTTGCGTCGGCGGTCGCTTATCTTGCTTCGACGGAAGCTTCCTACGTCACCGGCCAGACGCTCCACGTCAATGGCGGCATGGCGATGATCTGACGTTCCGACGCGACCCGTGATCGCGTTGGAAAAACACCCTTACCGCCTTGGATGCCAGGCCGTTTTCGTGTAATGCGGCCCGCAACCCGGCGGTTCGGGCAAAAGCCGGCCAGTTATTGTTGTATTCAGCCCGGCCTATCTTTCAGCTTGATTAGCGGCATTGTGCCCGCTAACGAAGACAAGACAATAGAACGAAGGATGCCAAAATGAGTGACACCGCAGAGCGCGTCAAAAAGATCGTTATCGAGCATCTGGGCGTCGATGCCGACAAGGTGACTGAGCAGGCCTCCTTCATCGACGATCTCGGCGCGGACAGCCTCGACACGGTTGAGCTTGTCATGGCGTTCGAGGAAGAGTTCGGCGTTGAAATCCCGGACGACGCGGCAGAGACCATCCTCACGGTCGGCGACGCCGTGAAGTACATCGACAAGGCCTCGGCCTGATTTTTCCGGCTTACGTCTTCGGAGAGGGCATGCAATGAGGCGCGTCGTCGTTACGGGCCTCGGCCTGCTTTCACCATTCGGCGTTGGGGTCGAGCACGGCTGGCGAGAATTGCTCACCGGCCGTAGCGCCGCGCGGCGCGTCACCGAGTTCGAGGTCGAAGATCTTGCCTGCAAGATCGCGCACGTGATTCCACGTGGTAACGGCGAGGACGCCACCTTCAACCCGGAAGCCTTCCTGGAACCCAAGGAACTGCGCAAGATCGGCGACTTCATCCTGTACGGGATTGCGGCCGCCGATGAAGCGCTGAGGGATTCCGGCTGGCAGCCGAAGACGCATGAAGAACAGTGCGCGACCGGCGTGATGATCGGTTCGGGCATTGGCGGCATCGAAGGCATCGCTGAGAATGCGCTGATCCTTCAGGAAAAAGGGCCGCGCCGTATCAGCCCCTTCTTCATTCCTGGGCAGATCATCAATCTGGTCTCTGGCCAGGTGTCGATTAGGCACGGTCTGAAGGGACCGAACCATGCCGTGGTGACGGCTTGCTCGACCGGCGCGCATGCGATCGGCGACGCAGCCAGGCTGATCCAGTTCGGCGATGCCGATGTCATGGTTGCGGGCGGTGCCGAAGCGCCGGTCACTCGCCTTTCGCTGGCTGGTTTCGCGGCTTGCCGCGCGCTTTCGACCGAGCGCAACGATACACCTGAAAAGGCTTCGCGCCCCTATGATCGCGACCGCGACGGTTTCGTCATGGGCGAGGGCGCCGGTGTGGTGGTTCTGGAAGAACTGGAACACGCCAAGGCGCGTGGCGCCAAGATTTACGCCGAGGTCACCGGTTACGGTCTCACCGGCGATGCCTATCACATCACCGCGCCGGCGGAAGACGGCGACGGTGCTTTCCGCTGCATGACGGCGGCGTTGAAGCGTGCCAAGCTGACGCCTGCCGACGTCGACTACATCAATGCCCATGGCACCTCGACCATGGCCGACACGATCGAGCTCGGCGCCGTCGAGCGCCTGGTCGGCAATGCAGCTTCGAAAGTTTCGATGTCGTCCACCAAATCGTCGATCGGCCATCTTCTGGGCGCCGCGGGCGCCGCGGAAGCGATCTTCTCGATTCTGGCCATTCGCGACAACATCGCACCGGCTACCATCAATCTCGACAATCCTGAACGCGAGACGGCAATCGACCTCGTGCCGAATAAGCCGCGCGAGCGTCAGATCGATGTGGCGCTGTCCAATTCCTTCGGATTTGGCGGCACCAACGCATCGCTGGTTTTCCAGCGCTACAATGGCTGATTGACCGGCTCCCAACGGTCTTTCGACAGCTCCAGGGCGGACAAGTCCGTCATTTTTGCCACAATCCCCTCTACTGTCCCGAGGGGATTCGTCGATAGAACCTATGGCAGGGCGTTATGAACACCACACCGGCGAACAACGAAGACGGCGGCCAGGTCACCACGCAGCCGACGACGATCATACCGAAGACCGCAAGCGAGGCCTTGCGCCCGGAAGCCGGTACGCCGCCGCCGTCCAAGCGTTCGCGCGCTTCGCGCGGCCAGATCGTGGTTTTCATGAACTTCTTGGTATCCTGCGTCATGCTCGCCGTTCTGGCGACCGGCGCCGCCGTCTATTTCGGTCGGCAGGAGTTCTTTGAGGCAGGCCCGTCGGCCAATGGCGACACCTTCCTGGTCAAGCCAGCCACCGGTGTCCAGGACATTGCCGATCAGCTCGAGCGGCGCGGCTTCATCAGCGATGCGCGCATCTTCCGGCTCGGTGTGCGGGCCTATGGCAACGACCAGGCGCTCAAGGCCGGCGAGTATGAGATCAAGCCGCATGCGTCGATGCGCGAGATCATGAATCTTCTGAAAAGCGGCAAGTCGGTGATGTATTCACTGACCATTCCGGAAGGTCTGACGGTCGAGCAGGCGTTTGCACGCGTCGCCGCGGAGGATGCCCTGACGGGCAACATGCCGACGCAACTGCCTGCTGAAGGCAGCCTGGCCACTGACACGCTGCGTTTCACGCGCGGTGCCACCCGCCAGCAGATGGTCGACAAGCTGCTTGCCGATCAGAAAGAGCTGGTCGATGAAATCTGGAAGCGTCGTTCGCCCGATCTGCCGTTGGCCAATGCCGACGAATTCGTCACCCTGGCTTCGATTGTCGAAAAGGAAACGGGCCGTAGCGACGAGCGCTCGCGCGTTGCAGCGGTCTTCCTCAATCGCCTCAACAAGGGTATGCGCCTGCAGTCGGATCCGACGATCATCTACGGATTGTTCGGCGGCAAGGGCAAACCCGGCGACCGGCCGATCTATCAGTCGGACATCGACAAGCAGACACCCTATAACACCTATCAGATCAACGGTTTGCCGCCGACGCCGATCGCCAATCCCGGTCGCGCTTCGCTTGAGGCCGTGGCCAATCCATCCAAGACCAAGGATCTCTATTTTGTCGCCGACGGCAATGGCGGGCATGTGTTTGCCGAAACGCTCGACGACCACAATCAGAATGTCGCCCGCTATCGCGCACTCGTGAAGAAGCAGGCGGAGGACGCGGCGAAGTCCGGCAATTCCGAGCAACCTGCTGACAACGGCGACAATGCCGGCACCGGGGCCAACGCGGCCCAATAATATGCGCTTGGGGGCGCCTGGCATGAATCTGCAAAGTATGACGGGCTTCGCACGCGCGGTTGCCGACCATCAGGGAACTGCGATTGCCTGGGAAGTGAAATCGGTCAACGGCAAAAGCGTTGAAGTTCGCTTGCGCCTGCCGCAGGGTTTCGACCGGCTGGAGCCTCTCGTCCGGCAGGTCGTGCAGAAGCGTTTCGCGCGCGGCAATTTCCAGGCGACACTGACGGTCGGTCGTCCGAGTGGCTCATCCGCTCAGCCCGTAGTCAACGAGGCTTTCCTCAAGGACATTGCAGGTCTCGCCAAGCGATTGCAGGAACAGTTTGGCGTATCGCCCGCATCGGCCGACGGACTGCTTGCGTTGCGAGGTGTTCTCGAAGTTCCGGAAGCACTCGAGACGGAAGAAATGCGCGGCGCGCTTGATGCCGTCATTGAACATGCGCTCGATGAAGCACTGACAGGTCTTGCATCCGCGCGCCGGAATGAAGGCGAGGCGCTGCGCATCGTGTTGTCCGGCCATCTGGATGCGATCGAGGCGCTGACCCTGCGCGCCGAGGCCGATCCTTCGCGCCAGCCCGGCGTCATTCGCGAGAAGATCGCAGAGCAGGTACGATTGCTGATGGACACTGGTGCCGCGCTGGACGAAGCGCGCCTCAACATGGAGGCTGCCTTCCTTGCGACCAAGGCGGATATCCGCGAGGAGATCGACCGGCTGAAGACCCATGTGGCATCGGGCCGGACATTGCTGGCCGGCGGCGGCGCGGTCGGCCGCAAGCTCGATTTTCTGGCGCAGGAATTCAACCGCGAATCGAATACGCTGTGCTCGAAGTCGAACGCCGCAGCAGTCACCGCGATCGGATTGGAACTGAAGGCCGTCGTCGACCAGTTTCGCGAACAAGTTCAGAATCTGGAGTAGCAGATGGCCATCAAGGACACCGGTTCCCGCATCCGTCGCCGGGGCCTGATGCTCGTTCTGTCGTCGCCATCCGGTGCCGGCAAGTCCACCATCGCGCGCAATCTCCTGGAAGCCGACCATGGCTTCGAGCTGTCTGTCAGCGTGACCACCCGCCCGCGCCGCGGCAGCGAGATCGACGGTCGTCACTACCATTTCCGCACTAGGCGCGAATTCGAGATCCTGCGCGACAATGACGAACTGCTCGAATGGGCGGAGGTGCACGGCAATTTTTACGCGACCCCGCGGGAGCCGGCGGAACGAGCCATGGCCGAAGGCCGCGACATGTTGTTCGACATCGATTGGCAAGGTGCCAAGCAGCTGCGTGAGAAGATGCGCGGTGACATCGTGTCGGTCTTCATCTTGCCGCCGTCCATGGCTGAATTGAAGGCGCGACTGAAGCGGCGCGCCGAAGATCAGGAAGCCGTGATCGAAACCCGGCTGAAGAATGCTCGCGACGAGATCGAGCATTGGACCGAATACGACTTCGTTGTCATCAATGATGATCTGGATCGGGCTTTTACCGAAGTGAAGGCGATCATAAGCGCCGAACGGCTGCGGCGGGACCGCCGTCCCGGCCTGTTCGATTTTGTTTCCGGTCTGCTCGACGAGGCGCTCTGAGCCCCACGTCTTGCGATAGATCGCTAAAGCGAATTCGCCAGGCGCACAAATTCTTCGACACTGAGCGTTTCGGCACGGCGGGTCGGGTCGATACCGACACGATCCAGCAGTGCTTCACCGCCAAGGCTTTTCAGGCTTTGTCGCAGCATTTTTCGGCGTTGGCCGAAGGCCGCCTCGGTGACACGACCGAGCAATTTCACATTGACGGGCGAAGGCGCCGGTCGCGGCGTCAAATGCACCACCGACGACGTTACTTTCGGCGGCGGCGTGAAAGCCTGCGGCGGGACGTCGAAGGCGATCCTGGCTTCGGTGCGCCAGCCGGTGAGAACCCCAAGCCTGCCATAGGCATCGCCATTGGCCTTGGCCACGATCCGTTCCGCCACTTCGCGCTGGAACATCAGCGTCAGCGATTCGTAATAAGGCGGCCAAGTGTCGACGGTTAGCCAGCGAACGAGCAATTCCGTACCGATATTATAGGGCAGGTTGGCGACGATCTTGACGGGACCGTCTGGGACCAACGTTTCGAAATCGGTCTTCAGCGCATCGCCTGCAATCACTTCCAATCGACCCGGATAGTGGTTCGACACTTCCGCCAATGCGTCGAGGCAACGCTCGTCCCGCTCGATGGCGACGACGCGGCGGGCACCATTGAGCAACAATGCGCGCGTCAATCCACCAGGGCCGGGACCCACTTCGATAACCGTTGCTTGCGACAGATCGCCAGCGGTCCGTGCCACCTTGCTGGTCAGATTGAGGTCGAGCAGGAAGTTTTGACCCAGCGCCTTCTTTGCCTGAAGTCCGTGGCGCTCAATGACCTCGCGCAGTGGTGGCAGACCGTCAATGCTCATATCGTCACCGGCGCTCGGACATTATCGGCAAGTTTTCCAGCCAATGTCAGTGCAGCGATCAGGCTATCGGGGCGTGCGATACCCTTTCCCGCGATGTCGAAAGCCGTGCCATGGTCGGGCGAGGTACGAATGAACGGCAGGCCTAGCGTAACATTGACGGCTTCATCGAAGGCCAGCGTCTTGGCCGGGATCAGCGCCTGGTCATGATACATGCACAGTGCGACGTCGTAGCCGGAACGAGCCCGCGCGTGAAAAAGCGTGTCGGCCGGCAGCGGACCGCGCGCATCGATACCTTCGGCCCGTAAAATCTCAACAGCCGGGCGGACGATCTCCAGATCCTCCTTGCCCATGGAGCCATCCTCGCCAGCGTGCGGGTTGAGGCCCGCGACAGCTAGGCGCGGGTTCTTGATGCCGAAACGCGCCCTGAGATCCTGCGCCACGACCCGCGCGGTTGTCGTGATCAGATCGGTGGTGAGCACCTCCGGCACAGTTGCCAGCGCTATATGAATGGTGATCGGGACTGTGCGCAACTCAGGTCCAGCCAGCAACATGACTGGCGTCACCGTCTCGCCGGTGCGCCTGGTGGCGAGGTGCGCCAGGTATTCAGTATGGCCGGGGAAGCCGAAACCGGCGTCGTAGAGCGGCTTCTTGGCGATCGGGCAGGTGACCACGGCCGCTGCCTTGCCATCGAAAGTGTCGCTGACTGCCCGATCGATCGCCTCGATCACACCTTGCGCATTGGCAGGATCAGGCTGGCCCGGTGTGTCGACAAAACGGGCCGCCAGCGGCACGACAGGCAGGCTGTGCTCGAAGGCACGCGACGCTTCCTCCTGCGCAACTTCCTCGACCTTGACCCCGATGCCAACGCTACGCGCACGTGCAGCGACCAGTGCAGGATCACCAAGCAGATAAAACGGCCGAATGGAATGACGATGGCGGTTTTGCCAGGCAGCAAGGGCAATCTCGGGACCAACACCTGAGGGGTCGCCGATACTCAACGCGAGCGGTAGTTCGGTTGCGCCCACGGCCGATCAGCGCTGTACGATGACGGCCTTGGCCTTCAGCTCGGAAACGTATTTTTTGCTCAGTGCGTCGGCTGCGTCGTCCTTCTTGCCGCCGCCAAAGCCTTCGGTCTGCAGCACCATCTGGGCGACTTTGTCGTCCGAGACTTCGCGCGCCGAACACACGCCAATGAATTCGATGCCGCGATCGGTTTCGCGCACGCTGGTCGCGCCACCGGCCTTGGTTGCCTTGACCTGGTCGGCCCAATCCGCGGGCAGCTGCGGCGCCAACACGCGACCGAGATCACGTACTGTGACGTCGATCAGTCCCTTGGCGAATTCGCGCGTGGTGTTGCAACCATTGAACCGGGCGCGCATCGCTTCCGCTTCGCGCTTGCGTTTGGCCATCGACGAACCGCGTTCTGCAGGGGGTACGACGAAGATGATCTGCTGCAACAGATACTCGGTGGCGGAGGGCTTGCTGCCGCCTTTCTGCAGCATCTTGCGCACGGCATCCTGCTCGCTCAGCCCGCCTTGCTCGGAGCGGTTGCGCATGGTGAGCGCCTGATTCCAAGCCATCTGCGCGCGAATGAATTCCTTGAAATGCTGCTTGGTGACGCCGGACTTGTCCATGATCCCGTCGAGCTGGGCAAGTTGCATCTTGTTGGTCGAGGCAAAGCGCGCATAAGCGTCCTCCACCTGCTTGTCCGAGATGCGGATGCCCAACCGCCTGGCTTCGGCAAGACGCAGGGTCTGGTCGATCATCTCCTGGGAGGCGTCACCCTTGCGCTTCTGCAGGCGCAGGAAAGCGGCGCGATGCTGAATGTCGCCACTGGTGATGGCAAGGTTGTTGACGACATATTTGATTTCACTGGCGAAGACCGATTGCGTCGACAATGTCAGCGATATGCCGGCCGTTGCCACTAGGAGCGCCAAGCTCGCGGAAAAGAGCTGTTTCCTCATCGTCCGTTCCAAATCCAATCCGATTCCGGCTCAAATCTTAGCCAGATTTGTCGTTTGCATGCCTGTCCTATGCGGCGAAACCGTGTCCTGCAAGGGCTGGCTATTGGAAACTGCTGGTGGTCGAGCCGAAATCGCCGATCGTGCGGAACGAGATGTTGAAGCCGAAATTGCGAGTCACTTCCTTGGTCACGCGGTCACGGCTTTCCGAAACGGTCATCAGGTAGGTGAAGCACTCGTCGTCATAGGCAAAACCAAGACCATCGCTGGTCAGCACTTCGGCCTTGATGTCGTATGTGCTCGATCCGAAGATGCGCCAATTCTGGTTGAGGCGTGTCGAAGCACCGAATGTCACCTCATGGCGATCGACCGGGAAGCCATAGTCCGGCTGAGCCTGGATGAAGGCGTATTGCGCCGAGACCGAAATCGGCGACGAGCCGCTATAGGCCGTCCGCAGTTCTGTCCGACGGACTTCGAAAGTGCTGGCGTCGAAGCGCCCGCTGACTGACGCCGACAAACCACCGGGGCTAGTGAAGCCAGCCAGGCCGACGAAATCGGATGTGTCGGTCTGCAGGCCGGAATAGGCGCCGACATTGACGAGATCCGGCTGAGCGAAGGAATTCGTGCCCGACAGCTGATAAGATTGGCCAAACAGCGCGTTCGTCGTCCAGCCATTAGCGTAGCTGCCGGAATAACGCACACCCACATTGGCGCGGGTACCACCCTCGATCCGATCATAACCTGAGAATTTGTCGCGCTCGAACAGGGTCGTGGCGTCGAACACCATGCTCTGTGCGTCCTCATTGGGAACGCGCAGGCCACCGACATAAGGCTCGTTGGGGCGCAGGAACAGCTGAGCCATCGGCTCGACAACATGCGAGCCACCGGTCAGGCTGGAAAACAAAACCGGCCAGCGCATTTCAAGACCAGCCGTCGCCATGGTCCTTGCGAAGGACGAGCGCATGTCGGTAGCCACACCCTGTGCAACTGCCATCTGATTGATGGCGTTGATCGAACCCGAGGAGGCATTCAAGTAGTTTGCGTCCGCTTGGAAAGCGAGCAGCGGGGTGAGCACCAAACCGCCGTCGGTGACGAAACTACGCTTCCATTCGGCTTCTGCTGTCAGACGCCCGGATTCACCCTCGATGCCACGAACGCGCTGAACAGCCGACAGCGTATCGTAGGGCGTGACGAAGGCCTGATCGAGACGGTCGCGCCTGATAACGCGTGCATTCAGATTGACCGACAATTGGCCGCCAGCCAGCGGTGCGTCGGGGATGTAGGCATAGTCCAGCGACGGCAGTACCCACGGCTGGAATTCGTCGCGCGCACCGGTCTGATAGCGTGCGCCAGAGGTCTGCGGCAACGTCTTTTCTTGCACTTGGAAGTGCATCGCGCGCAAGTCGAAATAGTTCCTGTCGTTCAGGCCGGTCAAATAGACTTCCGACCGATGTACGGAGTCATTGTAGCCCTGAATATGATAAGTGCTCGAAAAGTTTTTATCCGTCTGTACCAGAATGTTCCAACCGAAATTCCAACGCGAATTGATCGCAAACTGGCCTTTGGTGCCCATCATGCCGCGGAGTTTGTTCGGGTCGCCATCTGGTCCGGAGTCGACGGTGTTCGCATCGAATTTTCCGGGTTGTTTCTGGTTGATGCCGGCAATGCGCAAGCTGTACTGGCCGTTGTCGAAACGCTGGCGCCACTCAGCCTCGCCCAGAAAGCCCTGATTCGTATAGTACGTGCCGCGCGCAGTGACGTCGTAGGTCGGTGACAGCGCCAAGTAGTACGGAATACTGATTCCCGTGCCAAGTTTGCTGTTGATAGAGATGCCTGGCATCAGGAAGCCGGTCTTGCGCTTTACGGTCGGGTCGGCGATTTCGAAAGCCGGCAGGAAGGCGAGGGGGAAGCCGAAGAACTCGAAATTGGAGTTCTCGAACCGCACCGTCTTCTTCTGGCCGTTCCAGATGATCTTGCGCGCCTTCACACGCCAAATCGGCGCCTTGTCCGGCTTGTCCTCACATGGCTCGCAGGCCGTATAGACACCATTGTGGAATGTGGTCAGGACGCCACCGATACGTTCGGCGCTTTCAGCGCCGAAATAGGTTTTGTCCGGGGTCTCGACACGCAGGGCGTTAACGAATCCGTCGGCGAAATCGTCGGTAAGATCGATGTGCTCGGAATTGATCTTGGTGCCATCGCTCTGCACCAACTGAGCGTTACCTGAGGCAACAAGGCGTTTCGTTTTGCGATCGTAGTCGACGCGCTGAGCGACAAGTTTGTTGCCGCCATATTCGATCTGGACGCCGCCGACCGCGGTCACCGTCTGCTTGTCGTTGTCGTAGACCAGCGTGTCTGATTCCAGGAGCATCTGGGAACCAGCCGGAACAGTGGGTGTCTCCACCTTTTGGGCCGCCGCCGGGGTGACAAAAACGCTGCCTGCAACAAGGCATGCCAAGACGCTCACGCCGCACAGCAACGCAGCGCGCATTGAATTACGGCCGTGCAAAACCGCCCTCACCACTAGCCGTCTTCCCTGTAAAGCAGGAACGTTACCCCAAAGAACATCGCCACGACCACCGGAAACCATGCAGCTACGATGGTCGGGACGAATCCCGCCACTCCAAACGCTTTGACCAAAACAGATACGACATAAAGCAGAAACCCCGCAACGACGCCACCCAGAATCATCGTTGCCGATTGTCCCATTCGTGCAAATCTCATCGAGACGGTTGCCGCAATAAGCGTCATCGCAATCAGAAGGAAGGGCATCGCGACCAACGAATCGAATTGCATGGCGAACGCATTTGCCTTCAGACCGAAAGATCGAGCAACTTCAATCTTCTGCGGCAGATCGTAAAATGGGATTGTCTCCGGCCGAGCCAACCGCTCTTGAACGAATTCCGGCCTGAGGTCGGTCGGCAGCCGGTCGGAATCCCGCTTGCTGGCGTTGCCGTCTTTCAGGATGGTTACGTCTTGCAGATCCCAATAGCCGTCGCGGAGGAATACCTTTTTGGCGTCCTTGCGTTCGATGATGTTGCCCTGGGGATCGAGCAGGAAGAACGACGCGTCCGCCATCTCCAATCCCTGGTTCAGGATGGCGCGAGCACCGATGATTGTGTCGCCTGCCGATGTTTTCTGCCGGATCCACGGGGCTGCGCTTGCCGAGACATCGTTGGATGAACCCGATCGAAGATCGCTTTCGATCTGCTCGGATTGAGAAAATCCATAAGCAGCCAGCGGGTTGAGCACGCCTACCGCGACGGCTCCGAACATCAGTGCGCCGATGCAGCAGGGGAGCAGGAACTGCCAGGCGGAAATGCCGGCGGAACGCGCGATCACCAATTCATATTTGCGGTTGAGCGACACGAGCGTGGCCATCGCCGAGAACAGACCGACGAACGGTACGGTCTGCAGCATGATCATCGGCACGCGCAGCGCCGAGATCGCGAAGCCGAGTTGATATGAAAAACCGGGCAGGCCGGCAATTCGGCCGGTCAATTCGGTAAAATCGATCAGGAAAACGAGCGCGAATAGCCCGAGGAAAATCCAGATGGTGATCCCGAGGTAACGGAAGAAGAAATAACGACCGAGCGTCCAACCCATCACGCTCTCCCTTGTCGGGAAGCGACCCGATTGGCCCACCAAAGTCGCAGGCGCGGACCGAAGTCACCCATTCGGGAAAACATGTTCGTCAGCCAGTCAGCCCAGCTTACCGGTAGCTCCATGCGATGATTGGAATAGATCACCCAGCCGGCCACGACCGACGCGGCAAAAGGCACGGCCAGCACAACATAGTTGTAAAATGGATTGGTGCTCGCTTTGCCGGCGGCGAAGAAACCCAGCCAACGCACGAACAATGCAATGCAAACGGCAGTGATCAGTGGATGGATGCGCGCCTCGCGATGCGATCGGGCATCGCCGGCGACGGCAAGGGCGATCATCGCGAAGGCCAGCGTATAAGCCCATTCCGAGAACCGCAGCGCCAGTTCGGCCCGGTACGTGTCCGGCGATTGCTGGTAGATCTTGTCGTTCGGGTTCGGATTGAGCAGGTACTGAGTCGTCTGGTCTTTTGGATAAAGCGTGGTTTGTGCCGCAGTCGCGAAGGCCGACAGGTCGAAGGCGTAGGATGTGAAACGAATGACCGAAACGTCGCCGGCTGGTGCCTTACGATGGACGACGCCATCGTTCATCAGCAGCACCTTTTCCTTGCCCTTGTCGATTACCGCCCCGGTCTTGGCGTAATACACCAGATCAGTCCCGGGCTGGCGGGAGTCCGCGACGAAGATGCTGCCCAGCCCGCCATCGGCAAAACGTTCGCCGATCTGCACGAACAGCCCATCTTCGATTTTCCGGAAGGTGCCTTCCTGAATGATCAGCGACAGGAAATCAGCGCGGGCGCTGGCGATGAGTTCCCGGTTCTTTTGACGGGCATAGGGCTCGACGCCATTATCGACGATGAAGGAAAATACGCCTGCCGCCAGCGCCAGGATCAGGATCGGCTTGATGACGGTCATACGCGACGAGCCGGCGGCGCTGATGACCACCAGTTCCGAATCGGAATTCATCACGCTCAGCGTCTGCGCGACCGCCACGATGAGGGCAAAGGGGACCACGATCGGTATGATCGTGGGCAAAATGAGAGCGGCGACCTGAAAAAAGGTAGCAGCCGACTGTCCGTTATCCGTGACCAGATTGATGCGCGTGAGGACCTGCGTCGTCCAGACAATTGCCAGCGTCCACGCCAACGCCGCGAGAAAGAGCGAGAGCGCACGCCGGAATATGTAGAGCTCGGCGACCTTCATTCAGGGCAGTTCTTCTCGATTGATCTCGACGTGTGTCGCTGGTTTGAAGTTATCTTTCCGGTGACACCCACACAACCGGCCTGATTTGGTTCCGTTTCAAGTCATCGTATCCCGTGAGCCGAGTCTGGTCGGCAATGGATAAGAAAAGGCGAAGAGGCATGGTTAACGACAAGCTCAGCCAGACATTTGTGCAATGCACAGTCGAACGTCAAGTGTCCGGTGCGGTCAAATCGTCTCGTCGGCATTGATGGTCCCCGCAGCCAACAGCTGTTGACCTATGGGCTCTCTTCATTACGCCAACCTTGCGCTGGCCAGTCTTGCCAAACGTCCCAAAAGCGCGAAATGTCGCAACTCGCTTCGAACAGAAAATCACGCAGGATCTCATGGCCGCCAGATACTCCATCGCCTTTTCCAAATTTGCTGCCGTGAAAAAAGGTGCGGTCTTCGTCCTGTCGGCGGAGGACGCCGGAATTTCGGAAACCGGCAAAGCACACGATCCTGCCAACACGCTTGCGCGGGCGCTGCCAATTGCCGACTTCTCCGGTAAATTTGGCTCTGTCGCCGAGGTGCTGGCACCTGAAGGTGCAGAAATCGGTCGATTGGCAGTGATCGGCGTCGGCAAGATATCGGCGCTGGACGAATATGCCTGGATGAAGCTTGGCGGGCAGATAGCGGCCTCGCTGCGCAAGGCGGAAGAAGTGGCGATCATACTCGATCTGCCCGGCGTGGAAGTTGGCGCAGCCGAAGCGGCCGGCCTGGCTGCCGGCATTCTTCTGCGCGGCTACTCCTTTGACAAATACAAGACGAAGAAGGGGGACGACGCCAAGGACGATAGCAAGGCTCCGGTGAAGATCACCATCCAGCTCTCGCATCCGAGTGCCGCCAAGAAGGCGTTTGCGGAAATCGAAGCCGTCGTGGACGGCGTGTGCCTGGCGCGCGACCTGGTCAACGAGCCGGCCAATATTCTGGGGCCGGTGGAATTCGCTGACCGGGCCAAGGAGCTGGAAGCGCTCGGCGTCAAGGTCGAAATCCTGGCCGAGAAGGAGATGAAAAAGCTCGGTATGGGATCCTTGCTCGGCGTCGCGCAGGGGTCGCCACGTGGCGCACGCCTGGCTGTGCTGCAATGGAATGGCGGCAAAGCCAAGGACAAGCCGGTGGCATTTGTCGGCAAGGGCGTGACCTTCGATACGGGTGGCAACTCGATGAAGCCGGCCTCCGGAATGGAGGAGATGAAGGGCGACATGGGCGGTGCCGCTGCCGTGACCGGCCTTATGCATGCACTGGCCGCCCGCAAAGCCAAGGCCAATGTGGTCGGCATTCTCGGCCTGGTGGAAAACAGCGTGGATGGCCATGCCCAGCGGCCGGGCGATATCGTCACCTCGATGTCGGGCCAGACCATCGAAGTGCTCAACACCGACGCGGAAGGCCGTCTCGTTCTGGCCGACGCGCTCTGGTATTGCAATGATCGCTTTCATCCCAAGCTGATCGTCGACCTCGCGACACTCACCGGAGCGATCATGGTGGCGCTTGGCCAGCATCATGCCGGGCTCTTCGCCAATGATGATGAACTTGCCAACCGGTTGCTGCAGGCGGGCACGGTCACGCAGGAAAAGCTCTGGCGCATGCCGCTCGGTTCCGAATACGACAAGCTGCTGGACTCAAAAAATGCCGATATGAAGAACATCGGCGGACGCTATGGCGGCGCCATTACGGCCGCGCAGTTTCTCCAGCGTTTCATCAAGGAGACCCCTTGGGCTCATCTGGACATTGCCGGTACGGCCATGGGGGCACCCTCCAGCGAGATCAATCAGTCCTGGGGATCGGGGTTCGGCGTCAGGCTTCTCGACCGGTTCGTGCGCGATAACTACGAAGGCTGAGTTCTTGGCCGAGGTTCTCTTTTATCACCTGACGGAATCGACGCTGGAGGAGGCGCTGCCAGGCCTGCTGGAGCGAAGTGTCGACCGCGGCTGGCGCGTCGTCGTGCAAACAGGCAGCGAAGAGCGTCGCGACGCGTTGGATCAGCACCTGTGGACTTTCCGCGACGACGCCTTCCTTGCGCATGCGACGGACCATGAAGCCCATCCCGCGGAGCAGCCGATCTTGCTAACTACCGGAGGGGCAAATCCAAACGGCGCGCAAATCCGTTTCCTGGTCGATGGTGCCTTGCCGCCTGATCTGTCGGGTTATGACCGAGCGGTCTTCCTGTTTGACGGGCACGATGCAGGGCAGGTGGAAGCCGCTCGCATGCATTGGAAAGACATGAAGGCGGCTGAGCATACCGTGACTTACTGGCAGCAGACCGCCGACCGGCGCTGGGAGCGAAAGGCGTGACCCGTTGAGTGGGTGAGTGCCTGCCTAGGCGCTTCCAGCAGCTCACCAAACGCTCTAAGGACACTCCATGCGCGCGTTCTTTCTGTTGATCATCGCTGTCGGTATTGCTCTCGGCCTTATTTATCCGTGGGCGGTCCGGAATTTTTCCGGGGACGCGATCGGTACCTGGAGTGTCTATGAAAATGGCCGCTTCAAGCCGGTTTCGGTGCCCCTGAAAGCCGACAACGGACCGGTGCGGATGTTGGTCGACCTGACAACCAATGCCGATCGCATCAATGCTTTTGACCGCACTGTGTTGACCCTTACAGCTGCTGTCGGAGGTCGCACGGTGCTCGCCAAGACGTTGCATTTCAGCGGCAACCCGACGCCACGTGAGCAGAGCCCGCAACTCACGGACAAGATCTTTCGCGAAGAGGTCGGACCATTCGATGTCGAGAAGCCCGGTGTCTACGTGTTCACCATCGGACCAGGCGACGCCGACAATATCCAGATCAAATCGGTCAGTCTCAATCTGCGCGCCGGCGCTGCGGTTCCGGATGAGAGAGGCAGCCAGATCGGATTCGGCATGATCGGAGTTGGTATCGTTGGCTTGATGCTGGCGATCCGCCTGGGCGGTCCGCGACGACCCAACGACCCGGACATGCCACCCAAGCCGCGCTGGGGCAGGGCGGGAAGCTCCGCTTGAGGTCATGAACTGAAGCCATGAACTATCGCCACGTCTATCATGCCGGAAATTTCGCTGACGTCGTCAAGCATGTCGTGCTGACGCGCCTGATCGAATATCTGAAACGCAAGGACAAAGCCTTCCGTGTCATGGATACGCATGCAGGCATCGGGCTCTACGATCTCTCGTCGACGGAAGCGCAGAAGACCGGCGAGTGGCGGGACGGCATTGGACGGCTGGCCGGCATCGATGCCGGTGCGGAGGTGGTGGCGTCGCTCGCGCCGTATCTCGACGCGGTGCGTGCCTGCAATCCCCAGGCAGGCCTGCAGTTCTATCCCGGTTCGCCATTGATCGCGCGGCACCTTTTGCGCAAGCAGGATCGCCTGACGGCCATCGAATTGCACCCGCAAGACGCGGTTCGCCTGAAGAGCCGTTTCGAAGGCGATTTTCAAACGCGCATTATCGAACTGGACGGTTGGCTGGCACTCGGCGCGCGTCTGCCGCCCAAGGAAAAACGGGGCCTGGTGCTGATTGACCCGCCTTTCGAGCAGGAGGGTGAGTTCGATCGTCTCTCGGACGGGGTAATCAAGGCCTACGGGCGCTGGCCGGGTGGCGTCTACGCGCTCTGGTATCCGATCAAGGATCGGCGCTCGATCGCGGATTTCCGCCAGCGTCTGGCAGAGTCCGGCATGGCCAGGGTGCTCGACGTCGTTTTCGAGGCCCGGCCGGATTCCAACGGCGAGAGGCTGGACGGCACCGGGCTTGTGGTGGTGAACCCGCCATTCACGCTGGAAGCGGAGTTGCGTTTGCTGCTGCCGGTCCTAACAGCGGCCATGGCGGAGCCGCGAGCGGCCGGCTGGCGGCTCGACTGGTTAGCGCGCGACGACGGCTAGATCGCCGATTTGATCGAAGTCGGTTCACTCCCAGCTTGACCGCCTCGCGGCAAATTCGCACAGTGCCGCCGATCATGAAGAGAGGCGTCCCATGACTCGCTCCATCAAACTTCTTCTCGCAAGCCTGATTGGTCTGAGTTCTGTCTCCGTCGGGGCGCCCGTGGCGCAAGCGGCGGATCTTTCGCATTACTCCGGCGATCCAGGCGTTTGCGGCGAGGCGTGGGTGCTCAATAAGATCACCAGCCGCTTCGCTTATCAGGTGCGCCACGTTCCGCATCTGCCCAATGTCCAGATCACCGATTTCCGCCGCATCAATGAGCGGCGCTATCTGCCGGCGGAAGAAGAGTGGCCGATCGGCCGTCGCTATTGCAACGCCAAGGTCGCGCTTTCCGACGGGCGCGAACGGACCATCTGGTATCTGATCGAAGAAGGGCAGGGCTTCGCGGGCATTGGCGACAATGTCGAATTCTGCGTTTCGGGCTTCGACCGCTGGATGGTCTATAACGGCGCCTGCCGCGTCCTTCGTTAGGCCGTCCGGCTTCTTGCGCTGGGTTGCAATCTTGATTGTCACCTGAACTGGTCTTGTTTATCCACGAGGCCTGTTCATCTTCCATGCCAGTAGGCGCCAGGCTGAAACAGCATGTGTGCCGCGACGAGGAAATCATGCCCAGTCTGCTCTATGCCTCAGCCTCGCCCTACAGCGCCAAGGTGCGCATGGCCGCGCTCTATGCCGGCATCGCCATCGACCTGAAACCGACCAAAACCGACGAGCAGCCCGCCGACCTTCTTGTCGCCAACCCGCTCGGCAAGATCCCGGTTCTGGTGCTGGATGATGGCAAGGCCGTCCATGACAGCCGCGTCATCACCCAATATCTCAACAGGTTGTCGAAAAACGCGCTGTTCCCGCGCAATGCCGAAAAGCGCACGGAGGCGGAAGCCTTGGAAGCGCTTGCTGACGGCATTTGCGATTCGGCCCTGTCGATGGTCTATGAGCGCCGTTTCCGGCCCGAAGACCAGATTTCGCAACCTTGGCTCGACAAGCAGTGGGCAAAGATCACGCGGGCGCTGGATCTGCTCAATGCAAATCCACCCAAGCTGCCGACGAAGATCACCGTCGGCCAGATGGCCCTTCGCGCAACGCTGGGTTATCTCGCGCTGCGTTTCGCCGGCAAATGGGAGAAGGGGCGTGGGAGGTTGGTGCGCTGGGCGTCGCGCTTCGACGAGAAGTTTCCCGAACTGAAGGGCTGCGTGCCGTCCTGATCCGAGACAGAGCGGCATCGCTCTGCCTGACTGAGGGCATTTGCTCCGCTCAATTCGCCTTTGGACACCAGATACAAAAAAGCCGGGCGAAACGCCCGGCTTTTTGCAGTTTCGATCGGAAGCCGATCAGAACTTCATACCGACACCGAACTGGATGCGGTTGTCGCTGTCCTTGACCTTGCCGATGTTGTCGAAGGTCTTGGAGCCGTAGTCGGTGTAGCGATACTCGACGCGACCGAAGACGTTGTCGGTCAGCTTGATGTCAGTGCCGACGCCGGCAGTCCAGCCGAGCATCGCCTTGCTGTCGCTGACACCGGCGAGCTGGTCGGTGACCTTCAGCTTCTCAGCCGCGCCACCTGCCGTACCGTAGAGCAGGATGTTCGGGCTGACCGAATAGCCGAGACGGGCGCGCAGCGAGCCTTCGAGACCCGACTTCGCCTTGAAGTCATTGCTGGAGCCCTTGGTGCCGTTGTAGCCGAGGTCGCCCTCGACGCCGTACACGAAGTTGTCCTGCTGCCAGTTGTAGCCGGCGAAAGCGCCGCCAACGAAGCCGTTCTTGTTGATGCGGGTGTCCTGGTCCTCAAGGCGGGTGCGGCCCGAGAAGCCGTAGCCGAGATTCACACCGGCATAGGCGCCGGCCCAGGAAGCGACGGGCAGTTCGGCGACAGGTGCCGGAGCCGGCGGCTCTTCCGAAACGACGTCCGCGGCGAAGGCGGGAACGGTGCCGACGAGAGCCAGCAACCCGAGTGCTGCAACGGCCGGCCGCGCGAATTTGTGGTTGATATGCATAGTTCTTACTCCATAAAGCCACAGACGCTGGCTTGTTCGTCGTGATACGTGATCCGCCGGGGGGATAAACGGATCAGGCGTTCAACGGTTCCGGAATTTGGTCGGCAAATGCGGCGGAAGCGAACCTGAAACTGGGTCATTCCCCGGCGCCAATGAGGCTGAACCGTGACGTTGCACTAGTGCAACAAAGTTGTCAGGAGCGTTGTGCCCAAGCACCGCTGTCCGGCTTGGTGCAAGGGGTTGCGGTCCCTATATTGGCCGTTCCATGAACTGCCCGGGTCCGAGTCGAGACCCCCAACGGGAGCGACTTGACACAATGCTGCCACATGAACGAACGGCATTTTACCTTTTTTGCCGGCTGTATCGGGCGCAAGCCGCTTACAGCAAGGAGGCCCGATGACAACCGCGGCCATTGGAACGGCTCTCGTCACCGGCGGAGCGAAGCGGATCGGCAGGGCGATCGTCGAAGACCTGGCTGCGAACGGATTCGCTGTCGCCATTCATTGCAACCGCTCGCGCGCGGACGCGGAAACCCTCGCTGCCGATATCGTTGCCAGTGGCGGTCGCGCCGCTGTCGTTTCAGCCGACTTGACCGATATGGATGCGGTGGGCGGTCTGATCGATGCGGCAGCCGAAAAGCTCGGACCGGTCGACCTTCTGGTCAACAATGCATCTCTATTCGAAGAAGACACGATCGAGAATTTCGACTGGGCAGGTTGGGACAGGCATTTTGCCGTCCACGTAAAGGCGCCCGCGCTTCTTGCGCAGCGATTCGCCAGTGCTTTGCCGGCGGGTCGCGAAGGGTTGGTCGTCAACGTGATCGACCAGCGTGTCTGGCGGCCAACGCCGCGCTATTTTTCCTACGCGCTATCGAAGTCAGCATTGTGGGCGGCCACCCAGACATTGGCGCAGGCCCTCGCGCCGCGCATCCGCGTCAACGCGATTGGGCCGGGGCCGACGCTGAAGGGCGCGCGTCAGAACGACCGTGATTTCCAGACGCAGCTCGATGGGGTGTTGTTGAAGCGTGGCCCGACGCTTGGCGAATTTGGCGCGACGATACGATATCTGTGGGGTGTGCGCTCGGTGACCGGGCAGATGATCGCATTGGATGGCGGCCAGCATCTGGCCTGGCAGACACCTGATGTGGCAGGCGTGGTGGAATGAGTTCCGGCAAACAAAAAAACGGACATGCGGCGGGCGAGGACCTGCCCGACGTCGATCTGGACGATGAAGACAGCGGCGAACTGGAGGTAACGCCGTCCGGTCCCGAGCTTGCATTCACGACAGTCGACTGGACGCAGCATGCCGGCGACACCGAAGGCATGGTGGGTGCCGAGGTCATCCAGACGCTCGTAAAGCGCCTGCCAAACGCGCCGGGCGTCTACCGGATGATGAACACCGCCGGCGACGTGCTCTATGTCGGCAAGGCGCGCAGCCTGAAGAAGCGCGTCACCCAATATGCGCAAGGCCGCTTTCACACCAACCGCATCGGCCGGATGGTGCGCGAGACGGCGACGATGGAATTCGTCGTCACCCGCACCGAAATCGAAGCGCTGTTGTTGGAAGCCAATCTTATCAAGAGATTGCGGCCGCGCTTTAACGTCCTTTTGCGCGACGACAAATCGTTTCCGTATATCTTGCTCACCGGCGACCATGCATCGCCCGGCATCTACAAGCATCGCGGCGCGCGCTCGCGCAAGGGCGACTATTTCGGCCCGTTCGCCTCGGCGCAGGCGGTGGGGCGCACCATCAATTCGCTGCAGCGAGCTTTTTTGCTCAGGAGCTGCACCGATTCTTTCTACGAGAACCGCACGCGGCCCTGCCTGCTCTATCAGATCAAGCGCTGCGCCGGGCCGTGCACCGGCGAGATATCGCAAACCGGTTATGCCGAGCTGGTCGATGAGGCGAAGGGTTTCCTGTCCGGTCGCAGCCAGAAGGTGAAGACCGAGATTTCCGCCGCCATGCAGGTGGCCGCCGAAAATCTCGATTTCGAGCATGCCGCGATCTACCGCGATAGGCTGGCGGCGCTGGCCCATGTGCAGAGCCATCAAGGCATCAATCCGCAATCGGTGGAAGAAGCCGACGTCTTCGCCATCCATCAGGAGGGCGGTCAGGTCTGCATCCAGGTTTTCTTCTTCCGCACCGGCCAGAACTGGGGCAACCGCGCCTATTTCCCAAAGGCCGATCCTGCCATGGAAGCCGCCGAAGTGCTGGGCTCTTTCCTCGCCCAGTTCTATGACGACAAGCCGACGCCGCGCACGGTGCTGCTTTCGCATGCTGTGGACGAGCAGGAATTGCTCGCCGAGGCACTTTCCACCCGCGCCGGCCGCAAGGTGTCGATCTCAGTGCCGCAACGCGGCGAGAAGAAGGATCTGACCGACCACGCCTTGCAGAATGCGCGCGAGGCGCTGGGCCGTCGCCTCGCCGAAACCTCGACGCAGGCAAGGCTACTGGCCGGTTTCGCCGAGACGTTCGGGCTCGAGAAGCCACCCGTGCGCATCGAGGTCTACGACAACTCGCACATCATGGGCACCAACGCCGTCGGCGCCATGGTCGTCGCCGGTCCGGAAGGTTTTGTCAAAAACCAGTATCGCAAGTTCAACATCCGCTCGACCGAGATCACCCCCGGCGACGATTTCGGCATGATGCGCGAGGTGATGGAGCGCCGCTTCTCGCGCCTGATCAAGGAACATGGCGACGAGCCGGCGGGCGAAGGGGATGCCGAGCCGGACGACATCGTCTCCGCCAGTTTCCCGGCCTGGCCGGATGTAATCCTGATCGACGGTGGCCAAGGCCAGATGTCGGCCGTGCGCAAGATTCTCGCCGATCTCGGCATACAGGATCGTGTCGTGGCCATCGGCGTTGCCAAGGGCCAGGACCGCGAGGCCGGCCGCGAACGGTTTTTTGCCGAGGGCAAGCCATCCTTCACGCTGCCGGTGCGCGATCCCGTGCTCTATTTCATCCAGCGCCTGCGCGACGAGGCGCACCGTTTCGCCATCGGCTCGCATCGCGCCCGCCGCAAGAAGGAGATGGTGAAGAGCCCGCTCGACGAGATCGCCGGCATCGGCCCTGGCCGCAAGCGCGCGCTGCTGCTGCATTTCGGTACTGCCAAGGCGGTCAGCCGCGCCGCAATCGAGGACCTGATGACCGTCGACGGTATCTCGGAACAGGTCGCACGACTTGTTTACAATCATTTTCACGAGAATTGACTGGCCCAGCGCGCTTTTGCGCTGGCCATACGATTTTCGGCGGTTGACCCCTGATATCGGCTTCTGATTTGAGTACGCAGGCAAAAAGGAAAACCTGGGCCGCATGGCAAGACGCGCATTCAACCTCCCGAATATGCTCACTTATGCCCGCATCGTCGCGGTGCCGATGGTCGTGGTGTGCTTTTTCCTCGAAGGCCATCTGAAATCGAGCGATTTCGCCCGTTGGCTGGCTCTGGCGATCTTCCTTGCCGCCTCCATCACCGATTATTTCGACGGCTATCTGGCGCGCGCCTGGCAACAGACTTCCAACATCGGCAAGATGCTGGACCCGATTGCCGACAAACTTCTGGTCTCGACCTGTCTGCTTCTGCTCGCCGCCGACGATGAGGGCATCGCCGGCTGGTCGCTTTGGGCAGCGATCATCATCCTGTGCCGCGAGATTCTCGTCTCGGGCCTGCGCGAATATCTGGCCGCGCTGAAGGTTTCCGTGCCGGTCACGCAGCTCGCCAAGTGGAAGACGGCGATCCAGATGGTGGCGATCGCCTTCCTTTTGGCCGGGCCTGCCGGCGACAAGATTTTCCCCTTCACCACCCAGACCGGGCTGGTGCTGCTCTGGATCGCGGCCGTGGTGACGCTCTATACTGGCTACGATTATTTCCGCGCCGGCTTGAAGCATATCGTCGACGAATAGCGGGAAGGGCGATGAAGCTCATCTATTTCGCCTGGGTGCGCGAGCGCATCGGCAAGTCCGAGGAAGACGTCGATCTGCCGGGCGACGTGACGACGGTGGCCGAACTGCTGACCTGGCTGAAATCGCGCGGCGAGGAATATGAAAACGCCTTGCGGCATCCGCGCTCCATCCGCGTCGCCATCAATCAGGAACATGTCGAGCACGGCGAGAGAATCGCGGGGGCACGAGAGATCGCGCTGTTCCCGCCGATGACCGGGGGGTGAGGCCGTGGCCGATCCCGTCCAACCGAAAATCAAAATCCAGGCGCAGGACTTCGATATCGCCGCCGAGATCGGGGAACTGACCGCGGGGCGTGCTGACATTGGCGCGGTCGTCACTTTTTCGGGCCTCTGCCGCGATGAGGCTGGCGCGCTGGTTGCCCTGGAACTCGAGCACTATCCTGGCATGGCGGAAGCCGAGATCGGCCGCATCGCGGTCGAGGCCATCGGCCGGTGGCCACTGCAGGGGCTCACCGTCATTCATCGCCACGGCAGGATCCGGCCGGGTGAGAACATCGTCCTGGTGGTGACGGCGTCGGCGCATCGGCTGGCTGCCTTCGAGGCCGCCAATTTCCTGATGGACTATTTGAAATCGCGCGCGCCCTTCTGGAAGAAGGAACATCGCGCTGACGGCTCCGACGGCGGCTGGGTCGAAGCCAAGGACAGTGACGAGGCGGCGGCTGCGCGCTGGCGTTGACTGACTGCTGGGCGCTCGGTTGCCTGGATCAATCGACCAAGGGCGGCGATCAGGGCTGGGCAATGGAAAAATGAAAAAGCCGGGCAGGGTGCCCGGCTTTTTCGTCGAGAGGCAAGCCTCGTGTCCGAGGCCTATCGGTATCAGCCGACGATTTCGGTGCCCGAGAACCAGTAGGCGATCTCTTCGGCAGCAGTTTCCGGCGCGTCCGAGCCGTGCACCGAGTTCTCGCCGATCGACAGTGCGTGTACCTTGCGGATGGTGCCTTCGGCGGCGTTGGCCGGGTTGGTGGCGCCCATCACTTCGCGGTTCTTGGCGATGGCGTTGTCGCCTTCCAGAACCTGCACGATCGTCGGGCCCGACGACATGAATTCGGTCAGTTCGCCAAAGAAGGGGCGGTCCTTGTGGACGGCGTAGAAGCCCTGGGCTTCGCGCAGGCTCATCCAGACGCGGCGCGATGCGACGACGCGCAGGCCGGCGTCCTCGAGCATCTTGGTGATGGCGCCCGTGAGGTTACGCTTGGTGGCATCCGGCTTGATCATCGAGAAGGTGCGTTCGATCGCCATGGGTCGTCCTTTGGTGATGGGGATTGAGGTGTGGCGGGCTCTATACAGGCCGTCCGACGCATTGCCAAGGGGAAGAGAGGCAGTCAGGCCGCCGCGGGAACGCCGGCACCCAACCCGCCGAACAGACCGAGGCAACGGCGGAACCATTCGTCGATCGGATCGTCGTGGTCGAGCAGCGAATAGGGCGAACTCACGCGCGCCCATTGCAGCGCGCCAAAGACGATATAGTCGGCAAACAAAGGCGAGTGCCCACCAAGATAGGGCTGGTAGGAAAGCGTGCTGCGCAGGGGTTCCAGGGAGGCCCTGAACGCGCCGAGGCCTGCGTCGCGCGCAGCGGAAACATCTTCGAGCCGCTTGCCCAGTCGTGCTTCGCGGCTGCTGCGGAAATAGGGCACATTGCGCTCATCCTGCATCTGGAAGATGTCGAACACGATGGCGGTGGTGATGAACGGGTGCATGGTGATCTGTGTCCAGCGCTCGACGAAGCGAGCCATCGCCTTGCCGCCTTCGCCGCCGAAAAGCGTCGGCCTGTCCGGATAGGCCCCTTCGAGGTGGAGAGCGATTGCGAAGGAATCCGCCACAGCCCGGTCACCGTCGCGGATAACCGGAACGGTCTTGGACAGTCCATTTTCGACCTGGGCGATATCGAGGAAGCGGGTCGGAAGCGTTTCGAACGCCAGTCCCTTGTGGGCGAGCGCCATTTTCGCCTTCCAGCAATGCGGGCTGTAGGGGAGCTTTTCGTCCCGGCCGACGAGATCGTAGAGCAAAATGGTCATGGCCTTGGCCTTTCGGACGTTCTAGAGCAGTTCCCGCATTCAGGCATTCCGTTGGCGGGAACCGAGGGTAGGGATGAAAAGGCATTTCATGATGTTCGCCGCCTATAATCAATGGGCCAACAACCGCCTCTACAACGCCGCCGCCGACCTGACCGACGAAGAATTCAACCGCAACACCGGCGCTTTCTTCGGTTCGATGATGGGCACGTTGAATCACCTGCTTGTCACGGACCGCATCTGGATGAAGCGTTTCACCGGTGAAGGCGACGCGCCGTCGGCACTCGATGCCATCATTCAAAAAGCCCTGCCGGCTCTGTGGGTGGCCCGCGAAACCGAAGACAAGCGTATTGTCGACTGGGTTGAACGACTGGGCGATGCGGATATCGCCGGCCGCTTTTCCTATCTGACGGCGGATATGCGGACAATCTCGCAGAGGCTGGCGCCGGCACTCGATCACGTTTTCAACCACCAGACGCACCACCGTGGGCAGGCTCACATGATCCTGACAGTTCTCGGACGCCCTTCCTTGTCTTTGGATCTCATGTATTTCCAGCGCGCAGAAGAAGGGCGCGCCTACGCGTAATCTTTACGCATGTTCTAATTTTCATATATAATAAAATTCGACGGCAATTGACCCGAAGTGGCAAACGCGTCGAAAGCTATAAATATTGAAACGTCAGCGTGTATTGTAGGTTCTGATATTCTCCTATCGTTTTGATTTCGTGCCGGCCATGAAGGCCATGCTGTCGACGAAGCGCGAAACCATAAGGAGGATGTTATGGCTAGTTTCGTAAAGAGTCTCGCCGGAACATTGGCGAGTGGTGCCGTAGTTGTTTGTCTGGCATTTCCGGCGAATGCCGCAAGTCTTGGCGTATCCGTCGGAGGATCTGGCGGTATTAACGCCGGTGTTGGCGCCTCTATCGGTGGGTCGGGCGGTGTGAACGCCGGACTTGGCGCTTCGGTTGGCGGTTCAAACGGTGTGAACGCCGGCGCCGGTGCCTCGGTCGGTGGAACCAGCGGTGTCAATGCGGGCGCGACGGCTTCCATCGGTGGTTCCAATGGCGTGAATGCCGGCGCTGGCGCCTCGGTCGGCGGCACGAATGGTGTCACTGCCGGTCTTGGTGCCTCCGTTGGCGGTACGAGTGGCGTGAACGCCGGTCTCGGCGCTTCGGTTGGCGGCACGAACGGTGTCACTGCCGGTCTGGGGGCTTCTGTCGGCGGAACTGGCGGCCTGGGCGTCGGAGTTGGCGTAGGGGCCGGTGGCGGCACGAGTACTCCTTCGAACCCGTCTGGACCGAGTTCTCCGCGCAACCCGCTGAGCCCGGTCGCGCCGAGCGGACCGATTGTCAGCAATCCGAGCAATCCGAGCACCGTCAATCCCAACAATCCGGCCGTGCCGCGGGCTATTGCCCAATTGTCCGGCACGCAATTGGCCAAGCTCAAGATCCGCTGCGCCGAGGTGTTGAGAAGCGGAAGCTATGACAGCGACCTGCATGCCTTGTGCCTGCTTCTGGGTAAGGTCAATCGCTGAACCATCGCATTTTCCTGTAACGGACGGCCCGCTTCGGCGGGCCGTTTCGTTGCCGGTCACAGCATTCGAGTTGGGCGGGACGACAAGTTGTCTGGCCTAAATGTTCCCTTCATGTTCTCCCTTGCGGATATCTGCGACCAATGCGAAGCGATGCGCAGTCGAGTTATTTTTCGGGCGATTTTTTCGGGGCATTGGGCATTCATGAACAGCTATTCCGAACAGACAGGCCGCCTGGTTGCCCTTTTGCTCATCGCCGGCTCAGGCATCGTCGCCATCGCCAAGGGCATGAGCCTTTCGTTTCTGGCGATCAGGTTGCAGCGTGATTTCGGATTGGGACCCGCCGGCATCGGTGCGCTGATCGGGATCGGACCGTTGCTTGGCGCGATGGTCAGTCCGCTCGCCGGCACGGTTTCGGATCGGCTGGGGCGCCGTATGGTGCTCGCCATCGCCATCTCCTTTGCCGGTCTCGGCATGATCGGGCTTGGCCTCGCCCAGTCCGTTGCGGCGTTCGCGCTCTCGCACATTGCCGCCTCGATCGCCGGTGCGGTCTACGAGCCGGTGTCGCGAGCGATGATGAGTGACGCGGCGCCCGAAAAATTGCGCCTCAAGGTCTTCTCGTGGCGATATCTCGCCATCAATGCCGGTTGGGCGATCGGCCCGATGATCGGGCTGGCGTTCGGCGCGACGTCCGATGTGCTTTTCGTCGTCGCAGGTGTCGTCCATCTGGGTTTTGGGGCGGTCATCTTTCTGTTCGTGCCGGAAATCGCAGCGAACACGGAAACCGCCGCTGAGCAGCGCGTTGGCGGCCTACGACGCCTGATTGGCGCGTTTCGCGACCAGCGGCTCATGTTTTTCGCCGGTGGCGGCACCTTGCTGGTCGCTGTCTACGGGCAGTGGTCGGTGCCGCTGTCGCAATACATCACCAAGGATTTCGCCAGGGGCGTTGAGATTTTCGCGTTGCTGGTCAGCACGAACGCCGCTGCCGTGCTCGTCACCAGCACGCCGGCGCGCCTCGTCATCGAGCGCATCGGAGCGCTGCGCGCACTCGTGCTCGGTTGCCTGATGTTCCTCATCGGAAATCTGGGCTTTGCAATGTCTTCCAGCGTCGAGATGCTCGTCGTTTCAATGATTGTCTTTACGATCGGCGAAGTTCTGGTCGTGCCGGCCGAGTATATGCTGGTCGACGGCATTTCCACGGCCGCCAATCGCGGCACCTATTTCGGCGCGCACTCGTTTTCTTCGATCGGCAATTTCTTTGGACCGCTGCTGGCTGGAATGGCGCTCGGCGCCTATGGCGGAACCGGTATGTTCCTGTTGTTCGCGCTGTTTTCGGCCGGCAGCGCATTGCTTTTCGCCATCGGCCACTCGCTGCCCCCGCCGCGCCCATTGGGTGCGGGCGTTACTGCCAAGAACCCTGACGCCGTCCTCGGTGACCTGTTGCGGGCCGGCCGCTTGGTCGGAACTTGAGCCGGTCGTTGCCCGCCAGGCCAACTGGCACTGCCTCGGATTTAACGGTGTCGACTGGACGCCCTTGCCATTGTGGTCTGTCCGGGCCAAATACGCGCCGCTATGCTTATCATCAATGATCTCTCGCTCCGCATCGCCGGCCGCCTGCTTCTCGACCATGCCTCGCTGACGTTGCCGGCGGGCACGAAGGCCGGGCTCGTCGGACGCAACGGCACCGGCAAGACCACGCTGTTCAAGGCCATCACCGGCGATCTCAGCTCCGAGACCGGGTCAGTCAGCGTGCCGAAGAACACGCGCATCGGCCAGGTCGCGCAGGAAGCGCCCGGCACCGAGGATTCGCTGCTCGAGATCGTGCTTGCCGCCGACAAGGAGCGTGCGGCTCTCCTCGAAGAGGAAAAGACCGCGACCGATCCGCATCGCATCGCCGAAATCCATATCCGGCTAGCTGACATTGATGCGCATACCGCCGAATCCCGCGCCGCCACCATTCTGGCCGGCCTTGGCTTCGACGAAGTGGCGCAGCAGCGTCCGGCTTCGTCCTTTTCGGGCGGCTGGCGCATGCGTGTGGCGCTGGCCGCGGTGCTGTTCTCGCAGCCCGACCTTCTGCTCCTCGACGAGCCGACCAACTATCTCGACCTGGAAGGCACGCTCTGGCTGGAGAACTATGTTTCGAAGTACCCGCATACGGTGCTTCTGATCAGCCACGATCGCGATCTTCTGAACCGCGCGGTCAATTCGATCGTGCATCTAGACCAGCAGAAGCTGAGCTTCTGGCGCGGCGGGTACGACCAGTTCGAGCGGCAATTGTCCGAGCAGCAGGAGCTGCAGGAAAAGGGCCGGGTAAAACAGGAAGCGCAGCGCAAGCATCTGCAATCCTTCGTCGATCGCTTCCGCGCCAAGGCCTCGAAGGCGAGGCAGGCGCAGTCGCGCATCAAGGCGCTGGAGCGCATGAAGCCGATCGCCGCGCTGGTCAACGATAGCGTCAAGCCGTTCTCCTTCCCGGAGCCGGTCAAGACGGTGGCCTCGCCGATCGTTGCGCTCTCCGGTGTCAACGTCGGCTACGCGCCGGGCCAGCCGATCCTGAAGAAGATGACGCTGCGCATCGACGCCGACGATCGCATCGCGCTGCTCGGCGCCAACGGCAACGGCAAGTCGACCTTCGCCAAGTTGCTCGCCGGCAGGCTGAAGGCCGAGACCGGCACGATGACGATTGCGCCGGGGTTGAAGGTGGCGATCTTCGCCCAGCATCAGCTCGACGATCTGCGCCCCGACGAGAATGCCTATGAGCATGTGCGCCGGCTGATGCCGGAGGCGCCCGAATCGAAGGTTAGGGCGCGTGTCGCGCAATTCGGTCTGGCGACCGAGAAGATGAACACCCCCGCCAAGGATTTGTCCGGTGGCGAAAAAGCGCGCCTTCTCATGGGGTTGGCGGCTTTTGATGGACCGAACCTGTTCATCCTCGACGAGCCGACCAACCATCTCGACATCGATTCCCGCGAATCGTTGATCCATGCGCTCAACGATTTTCCGGGCGCCGTGATCCTGGTTTCCCACGACCGCCACCTGCTCGAAGCGACGGCCGACCGGCTGTGGCTAGTCAAGGACGGCGTGGTCAACCCGTATGATGGCGACCTCGACGACTACAAGACCTTGGTGACCGGCGTGTCGGGCGACCGTCGCGAGAAGCGCGAAGCCGACAAGGCCTCGAAGGCCGACCGCCGCCGCGAGGCCGCCGCAAGACGTGCAGCGCTGGAGCCTCTGGCCAAGGAAATCCGGGCGACAGAAGGACTTATGGACCGTCTGCGCAAGCGAATCGATCTGATCGAGGACGAGCTCGCCAATCCGGCGCTCTACGAAAAGGACCCGATCAAGGCGACGAGGCTGGCCAAGGAGCGTTCCGAGCTTTCCGGCCAGCTCAACGGCCATGAGGAGCGCTGGCTGACGATGTCAGCCGAATATGAGGAAGGCGTCGCGGAATAGGCGGATCAGCCGCTCGCGGTCGAAAAGTGGATATCCGCGCCGAACGGCAGCCGGAGTCAAAAAACTTCGCTTTTTCTTTTCAAGCGCTTGCGCGGATTTTGAAAGGAACGGCGATGCTTTTTGTTCACATGGGCGAAATCTGTCCGAAAATGCCCGTGTTTCCTTCGCTCGAAGGCTTATTGGCCGCGCAAATTACGAAATGACCGTGTCACCCGACCTCCGTCGAGTCGCAGCGGCGTCGAAACGAGAATCAGGATCATGAATCTGGTTCGATGAACGACCGTCCCTCCGCGTAACGGACGGACGGCCGCGCCCGATCTCAATGCAGCTTGCCGAGCACTGTGTCGCGAAGCTCGCGCGGTGCGACTTCGTATTTGGCCTTGAAGGCTCGTGAGAAGTGCGCGCTCGAATTGAAGCCGCAGGCAAAGGCGATTTCGGAAATCGAGACGTCGGCCGAGGCCAGCAGGGCCTCGCGGCTGCGCTCCAGTCGCCGGTCCCAGACGAAACGCTCCAGCGTCATGCCTTCGCCCTCGAAGGCGCGATGCAGGTAGCGGCGCGAGCAGCCCATATGGCGGGCGATCTCGTCGGTCGACAGGTTGGAGCGGGCCAGATTGGCGTCGATATAGGCGACGATGCGCTCGCGCAGCGCTTCCAGCGGGGCGCGACGCGCTTCGACCGGCTGCGGCTTGCCGCGGATCAGGCCGTTGACGAGCTGGATAAGGCTTTCGCCGACACGCCGGCAGCCGATCTCGTCGAGACGGCGTGCCTCGCCGATCGCCATCTGCATGAGGCCGGAGACGATGTGGGTCAGGCTGTCGTCTTCGCCCGGCAGCGGCAGCGGCGCGGCAAGCCGGGCCAGCGTGTCGTCGGTGAAGGTCGAACGCGGCACCTGCAGGATGAGCTGGTTGACGCCGCTGAGGTTCTGCAGCGTGTAGGCGCGCACCGGGTCGTAGATGATCGTGGATCGCGGATTGAGGTCGACGGCGATCGATTGCTGTTCGAATCGGCTGCGACCGTTGAGCTGCACGAGGATCTTGATGGCATCGGGGTCGAAGCTGCGCCAATAGGCGCGGTCATTGACCACCAGATGCGACTTGGCCCTGATTTCCGACAACCGGCAGGGCCCCAGATTGACCGAGACCAGCTTGGGGATGGATTCGGCCGACCCGCGCGCGAACCGCTGCGTGATCGGGCCGAACAACATGCGCGACGTGGACAGGAAGGCCTCGCCGTCGGCAACGCTCAGATGATGGGCGGCAGCTTGCATGTCGTTCCTCCTAGAAGCAGCCTCCCGTCTTGGCGCGGGATGGTGCTGCAGCCTAGCGCAAATGCGAGCGCGGCGCAGCCATCAAGGAACTTAACACGCTAATCATCTTCGGGGCAACGGGGCGAAGACGCGGCCGATGTCCATGTCAGACGGGGTCGCCGGCCAGCCTTGCCGAGATCTGGCGCGCCGCCCGCATCGCCGCTTCGCCCTGGCTGGCCGCAACCGCGTCGCTGGCCCGCGACATGGGGCAGGCGACGGCCATCGTGCCGATCGGCGCGTTGTCCGAACCCAGTATCGCCACAGCAACGCTGTGCACGCCTTCCTCGTAACCCTGGGCGCTGCGCGAATAGCCGTGCCTGGCGGCGAGGCGTATGGCCTCGATCAATTGGTCGCGGTCGGTGACGGTGTGCGGGGTAAAGCGATCGAGCGGCCTGTCGACATGGGTTTGCAAGATGTCGGCTCGCGAGGCGGACAGGAAGGCGATGCCCGACGCGGTGCCATGGAGCGGCAGCACCTGGCCGACATCGACATTGACGCGATTGGCCTTGGTCGACAGTTCCACATGCACGGTCAGCAGCGCGCCGGCGCTGAATTCCGAAAGGTGGACGGTCTCGCCCGTCTCGACAGACAGATCGCGTACGATGGGGGCGGCGACCCGCACATAGGGAAAATGCGCGTCGCGGATGCGGCCGAGCCGAGACAGGCCGGCGCCGAGCCGATAGCGCCGGCTATGCGGCTCTTGTTCGATCAGGCGATGGCCGGCGAGCGCGACGAGCAGTCGCCGCGCCGTCGCCTTGTCGAGCCCCGCCTTGCGGGCAATGTCCGACAGGCCGATTTCGGGCTCGGCCAGGGTGAACAGTTCCAGCAGTGAGATGGCTTTGTGAACGGTGCTCATCGAGCAGGTCTCTCCGAGATAATTAGCGTGTGAATTAACTTGACAGCACGCGATTCAACCGACAGTCTGTCTACAACATATAAAACGTCGGTTCAAATAATGAACCGAAGCGAGTTGGAACGTGTTGCGGCGACGCAGGTCCGGGCAACGCCAAGGGAGACGATGATTGTGACGGCAGCCGCCCGAACCGATTCACATGCCGCGACGATCGACACGCTGCTGGACCGCGAGCAGGAACGCTTCCTGCGTCTTCATCCTCGCTCCGCCCAGGACTGGGAAGCTGGCAAGCAACATTTCCTCTATGGCGGACCGTCGCACTGGATGCGCCGCTGGGCCGGCGGCTTTCCCGTCTATGCCGCCGAAGCCAAGGGTGCCCATATCCGCGATGTCGACGGCAACGACTATGTCGACTTCGCGCTTGGCGACACCGGCGGCATGTGCGGCCATGCCCCGGAGGCGGTAACGCGCGCGGCCGTTCGGCAATTGCAGAACGGCACCACCATGATGTTGCCGACCGAGGACAGCCTCTGGGTCGGCGCCGAACTGACGCGCCGCTTCGGCATGCCTTACTGGACGCTGACCACCTCGGCCACCGACGCCAATCGCGGCGCCATCCGCATCGCCCGCATGATCACGGGCCGGCCGAAGGTGCTGGTCTTCTCCGGCTGCTATCACGGCGGCGTCGAGGAAGCGCATGTCGAAATCCGCGACGGGCGCGTCGGCCTGCGCAACATGATCCATCCGAACGGCGTCGATCATTCCACCGTCTCGCGCGTGGTCGAGTTCAACGATGTCGCGGCCCTTGAGCAGGCGCTGTCGGCCGGCGACGTCGCCTGCGTGCTGACCGAGCCGCTGATGACCAATTTCGGCATGATCCCGGTGGCCGACGGTTTCCACGAAGCGCTGCGCGAAATCACCCGGCGCACCGGCACGGTGCTGATCATTGACGAGACCCACACCATTTCCAGCGGGCCGGGCGGCTACACCAGCCAGCACGGCCTGGAGCCGGACATTCTCGTAGCGGGCAAGGCGATCGCCGGTGGCATTCCGGCCGGCGTGTTCGGCGTTTCCCAGGAGATTGCGGAACGGCTGTGGGCGATCGTGCCGATGGTCAACCCGCGCGTGCGGCAGTCAGCCCATCTCGGCATCGGCGGCACGCTGGCCGGCAATGCGCTGACGGTGGCCACCATGCGCGCGGTGCTGGAAGAGGTGCTGACGCCGGCGAACTTCGAACGGATGATCGCCAATGCCACACGCCTTGCCGACGGCGCGCGCGGCATCATCGAGGCGCGCAAATTGCCCTGGCACGTCACCCAGATCGGTGCGCGCGCCGAGATCATGTTCATGCCGAAGCCGCCGCGCAACGGCGCCGACGTGATCGCCGGCCGGCGCGGCGACCTCGAGACGCTGCTGCACGCCTATTACATGAACGAAGGCATATTGGTGACGCCGTTCCACACAATGTTCCTGATGTGCCCGGCGACGACGGCCGCTCAAGTCGACCGTCATACCGAGGTTTTCGGACGCTTCGTCGATCTTTTGGCCGACGCGGGAGTGTCCTGACCGATGAGCGCGCCCGCCTTCGATCTGAGCGGACGGGTCGCCCTGGTGACGGGCGGCGGACGCGGCATCGGCGCCGCGATCGCGACGCGTTTGGCCGAGGCCGGAGCTTCCGTCGTCATCGCCAACCGCACGCTCGATGTCGCGGAAGCGCTCGCCGCCGACCTCACCGCTCGCAACCTTTCGGCGCGGACCGCGCCGTTGCCGGGTCTCGGAAGGGCGGAGTTGCATGATCTCGTCGGCAGCGCGGCGGCAGGGGCGGGACGGCTCGACATCGTCGTGCACAATGCCGGCGGCTGTCCCTGGGCGTCGATCGACGAGCTGGACGAAGAGAAGCTCGAACAGGCGCTGTCGCTGAACCTCAAGGCCTGTTTCTGGCTGGCGCAGGCGGCGGCGCCGATCATGCGCAGGCAGAATTTCGGCCGCATCCTGGTGACGTCGTCGGTCTCGGCGCGTGTCGCCATGGCCGGCGGCGCGCATTATTCGGCGGCCAAGGCCGGCGTGAACGCCTTTATCCGGGGCGCCGCCTTCGAATATGCCCGCGACGGCATCACGGTGAACGGCGTCGAGCCGGGCTTCATCGCCAAGGATCGCGGCTCGATGAGCAAGCCTGAGGTGGCGGACAGGCTCGGCCAGTTCATCCCGGTCGGCCACTATGGCGAGGCCGACGATATCGCCTTCGCCATGCTCTATCTGGCGTCTGAGCAAGCCAAATACACCACCGGCCAGACCATCGTCGTCGACGGCGGCTCGACCCTGCCGGAAACCGGATACGCGGTCGAAAAGCATTGGGGGCTGTCGTGAGCGGGCGTTTGCAGGGGCGCAGGGCGCTGATCACCGGTGCCGCCACCGGCATGGGGCGGGCGACCGCCGAATTGTTCAGCAGGCAGGGCGCCGAGATCGTGCTGTTCGGCCTCGGTGGTGAGGCATTGGACGATGCGGCGAAGGCAAGCGGCGGCAGGGCCGTGCATGGCGACATCACCGAGAAAGCCGACGTCAACCGCGCCATCGATGCCTGCGATGGCCAGCTCGACATCGTCGTCAATGCCGCCGGGTTGATGATCCTCGACGAACCGGAAACGCTGACCGACGAGACCTGGGAGAAAAGCTTCGCCGTCAATGTCACCGGTTCGATGATGGTGTGCCGGGCGGCGCTGCCATTGCTGAAGAAAAAGGGCGGCGCGGTCGTCAACATCGCCTCGGTCGGCGCCTTCAACGCCAGCGCCCAGAACGCCGCATATTCGGCGAGCAAGGCGGCGCTCGTCTCCTACACACGCTCGCTCGCCTATGCGCACGGGCCGGACGGCATCCGCGCCAACGCGCTGGCGCCGGGCTGGGTGCGCACGCCGATGAGCGAGGAGGAGATGGAGGCCGCCGCTGCCCTGAGCGGCGCGACGCCGGAACAGGAATTCGCGGCGCTGACCGGACGCATCGCGCTGAGGCGCATCGCCGACCCCGCCGAGATCGCGTCCTGCTGCCTTTTTCTCGCGTCCGACGAGGCGTCGTTCGTGACGGGCGCGGTGCTGGTTGCCGACGGCGGAGGACGGGCGCCGACCCACAACAGGGCGGTGTGAGGAGAACACGGTCGGCAAACGGCCGAATGCATTGGGTGGAGGAAATTGAGAATGCCTGACAAAAGTGCCGACCTGGTTCTTGGGCAGGGCCGCATCTACACGATGAACCGCAGGCAGCCCTGGGCATCGCATGTTGCGGTGAAGGGCGGCCGCATCGTCGCGGTCGGCGACGCGGCGAGCGTCGCGCCTTTTACCGGCAAGAATACGCGTTCGGTCGATCTCAAGGGCACGATGCTGATGCCGGGCGTCGTCGACGTGCACGCCCATTTGATGATGGGCGGCCAGGCGGAACTGTTCGAGCTGCGTTATGCCTCGACCTCCAGCTTCGAGACCATTGTCGAGAAGGTGCGCGAGAAGGCGGCCTCGACCAAGCCCGGCAGCTGGATCATCGGCGGCCAGTGGGGCAGCGACCTGCATGCGAAGCTGAACAGCCTCGAAGCGCTGGCCAGGCTGGATGATGCCGCGCAAGGCCGTCCGGTGATGCTGCGCGACGACAGCTATCACAACCGCTGGGTGAATTCCGAAGCGATGCGGCTGGCCGGCATCACCCGGGAGACGCCGGACCCCGACAAGGGCTCGATCGGCCGCGACCCGGCAACCGGCGCGCCGACCGGCCTGATGATCGAATCCGCCTCGGGCCTGGTCGAAAGCGTGATCGCCAATTCCGGCTACTACACGCAGGAAATGGACCGGGCGGCGATGGCGCAATCCATCTCGACGCTGAATTCCTACGGCGTGACGGCCTTTCTGGACGCCGCCGCCATGCAGCCGATCCTGGCCGCGTTGAAGGGCCTCGACGATCGCGGCGAACTGACCGCCTGGTCGGTGTCGGCGATGCCGGCGGTGGAACCGTCCTTCATGTTCGGCATCGCCGGCGACGAGTTGATCGCGCTGAAGGAGCAGTATCGCAGCGCCCATGCCAAGCCGGACTTCGTGAAGGTCTTCCTCGACGGCGTGCCGGGCGCCAAGACCGCCGCCTTCCACGAGCCCTATGTCGCCGACCCGATCCTGGGCTGCTGTTTCCGCGGCTCGACCATCGTCACCGTGCCGGACCTGATCCGCTGGGTCGGCAAATGCGAAAAGCTCGGGCTGGCGGTGAAGATCCACTGCGCCGGCGATGCGGCGGTGACCCAGGCACTCGACGCCATCGATGTCGTGCGCTCCTTCAATGGCCCGACCAGGCTGATCCACCACATCGCCCATGCCAGCTATATCGCGCCCGCCGACATTGCGCGCTTCGCCGAACTCGGCGTCGCCGCCGATTTGTCGCCGTTCCTCTGGTATCCGACCAGCTTCCTCGAGGGTCACAAGCAGGCGATGGGCGTGGAGCGGGCGCTGCGCTTCTGGCCGAACAAGCAATTGTTGGCGGCCGGCGCGCTGCTGGCCGGCGGTTCCGACTGGCCGGTGATGCCCAATCCCGACCCGTGGAACGGCATCGAGGGCCTGGTGACGCGCCAGAACCCGAGCGGCGAGTTCGCCGGCGAAGCGCTCTGGCCGGAAGAGGCGATCGACGTCGCCACAGCACTCGAGATCTTCACCATCAACTCGGCCCGCGCCATCGGGCTCGGCGAGACGATCGGCTCGATCGAGGTCGGCAAGTCGGCCGACTTCATCGAACTCGACCGCAACGTGCTCGACATTCCGGCCGACGAGATCGCCGACATCAAGGTGATGACCACCTGGTTCGAGGGGAGGGTGGTGTATGAACGAAGCTGACGCTGGGCTCATCCCGGTCACCATCCTCACCGGCTTCCTCGGCTCCGGCAAGACGACGCTGCTCAACCGGCTGCTGAAAGAGCCCTCGCTGGCGGGTGCGGCCGTCATCGTCAACGAGTTCGGCGCGGTCGGGCTCGACCATCTGCTGATCGAGGCCAGCGAGGAGCAGTTCCAGTTGCTCGACAATGGCTGCGTGTGCTGCACGGTGCGTGGCGATCTGGTCGAGACGCTGAAGGCGCTGCACCGCCGCACCGCCGAGGGCGAGCTGCCGCAACTCAGCCGCGTCGTCATCGAGACGACGGGTCTGGCCGATCCCGCGCCGATCCTGCACACGCTGATCGCCGAACCGGAGCTCGCCAGCCGCTACCGCATCGCCGGTGTGGTCACCACGGTCGACGCCGTCAACGGTCCGGCGACGCTGGAGCGCCATGCCGAGGCGGCGAAGCAGGTGGCGGTGGCCGACCGCCTGATCATCACCAAGGCCGATCTTGCCGACGGCTGGACGGTGGAAGCGCTGGAGCGCCGGCTTGCGGCGCTGGCGCCGGCGGCGGAGCGGAGCCTCGTCGCGGATGTCGAGCTGGAGACCCTGCTCGACGCCGAGACGCTTGCGGGCGAGGCGCGGGCGGACAGGATCGCGGCATGGTTCGACAAGGCCGAGCAGTCGGTTCACGACCACGCGCATGAATGCGGCGCCGGTTGCGATCACCATGACCATGACCACCATCATGATCATGGCCGCCACCACGGCATCCAGTCCTACAGCTTCGTCATCGACGAGCCGGTCGAGTGGTCGGCCTTCGCCACCTGGCTCGACTACGTCGCGGCGTTGAAGGGGGAGGACCTTCTGCGCCTGAAGGGGCTGGTCTGCGTCGCCGACGATCCGGAACGTCCGCTGGTGCTGCACGGCGTGCAGCATGTGTTCCATCCGCCGGTCCGGCTCGACGCTTGGCCGTCTGAGGATCGGCGCACCAGGCTCGTCTTTATCGTCCGCGATATCGCGCGGGAGGTGATCGAACGGACGCTCGTGAAATTCGCCGGGGTTCGCCCGGCGGGACCGCAGGCGCCCGAAAGACATGCGGCATGACAACCAACAATCAAGGGGAGTGAGACACATGCATTGGAAATCAGCTTTGCTTTCTGGCGTCTTTGCCGCGATCGGCATCGGCGCCCTGACGGGAGGTGCCGCGGCCGCCGGTCCGACCTGCGCCAACGGCACGATCAAGGTCGGCGCGGTCTCGACCATCACCGGCCCCGCCGATTTCAGCGAAGTGCCGAAGGCGACGCAGGCTGCGTTCGATGCCGTCAACGCCGCCGGCGGCATCAATGGCTGCAAGATCGAATACACGATCGCCGACGACAAGGCCGATCCCGCCGTTGCCGCCCAGGCCGCGCGCGACCTGATCGACAACAAGGAAGCGGTCGCCCTCGTCGGTTCGGGCAGCCTGCTCGACTGCGCCGTCAACGCCGTCAACTACAGCCGCAAGAAGGTCCTGTCGGTGCAGGGGCTGGGTGTCGACGCCGCCTGTTTCTCCTCGCCCAGCGTCGCACCCGTCAATGTCGGCCCGTTCACGCTGTCGACCGCCATGGGCTACTACGCAACCAATGTGCTGAAGAGCCAGAAGTTCTGCGCTTTCTTCATCATCATCGGCGGCACCCAGGAAGCCTATAAGAAGGGTATCGAGGATTGGGAGAAGATCACCGGCCAGAAGGTGCATCTGCTCGATCTGACGCTGCCGTTCCAGGGCGACCTGACGCCCTACGTCATCAAGGCGCGCGATGCCGGCTGCGACACGGTGCTGACCAACCAGGTCGAGCCGCAGGTGGTGCAACTGATCAAGACGGTGGATGCGCAGAAGATCACCGGCATCAACTGGCTGTTCCTGGCGCCGGGCTACACGGTGCAGGTGGCGAAGGCGCTCGCCGACACCAAGCAGCCGATCTATGCCGGCACCGAATGGGAGCCCTTCACCGAAACCGGGTCGGCCGCCAACGCTCAATGGATCGCCGACATGAACAAAGCCGGCCGGCCGCTCACCGCCTTCTCGCAGGGTGGCTATCTGGCCGCCAAGATGTTCCTCAAGGTGATCGAGGGCATCGATGGCGAAGTGACGCGCGAAAGCGTGAGCAAGGCGCTTCTGCAAATGAAGCCGATCTCCGATCCGCTCGCCGGCTCGCCCTACGTATTCGGTGAAGCAAAGACCCATTCGCCGATGCGCGCTACCAAGGTCATGAAGCTCGAAATGGGGGCCTGGAAGGTGGAGACACCGGAATGGGTCGTGCTTCCTGACGCAAAGTAGCCGCTGGCTGGGGGGCGGCGGACAGGTTCCGCCGTCCTCTTTTTTCATTCGGGATCATCAATGAATTCGTTTCTCACACCCGCAATCGCGGGGCTGGCGGCAGGCGGCACCTATGCGCTGCTCGGCGTCTGCGCCGTCTTCACCTACCGGCTCGTCGCCGTGGTCAATTTCACCGGTGCCGCGATCGGCTCGGCCGGCACCTTCGCGCTGATCGCGCTGACCGAGACTGGTTATCCGACATTTCCGTCGGTCATCGCCGGCATCCTGGTCGGCGCCGCGGTCGGTGTCGCGATCGGTTTCATCATGACCCGCTGGTTCGCGGAAGCGAGCCCGTCGACCAAGGCGGCGGTGACGGCGGCCATGCTGGTCGGCCTGATCGCCATCGGGTTGCGACTGACCGGCGGCCAGCATCCGCGCGTCATGCCGGACCTGTTTCCGGGCTCGGCCTTCCGCATGGCTGGCGTCGAGGTGACGATCGCCTCCGTTCTCACCATCGGCCTTGCCGTGCTTTTCACCGTGCTGTCCGACCTGTTCCTTAACCGCACCCGCATTGGCCTGCATCTTCGCGCGCTGTCGGAGCGGCCGCTTGCCGCCGAACTCTTGGGCGTCAAGGTCAGGCTTTTGTCTCTCCTGGTATGGGGTGCGACCGGCGCCTTCACCACCTTCGCGCTGATGATCATCGCGCCGCAGCGCTCGCCGAACTTCATGACACTGAGCCTGCTGGTTGTTCCGGCGCTGGCGGCTGCCCTTGTCGGGCTGTTCCGCAGCTTCTGGCTGACGCTTGCCGGCGGCATTCTGCTCGGCGTCGCCGAGGGCCTGGCGAGCTCGGTCGATTCGATCAGCCAATACCGCAGCGCCATTCCGTTCCTGGTCATCTTGGCCGTGCTTCTGTGGTCGCAGAGGGAGGCCCGCTGGGATGAAGCGCGCTAGTATCCGGGCCTCGCTCGTCATTCTTGCCGCCGCCATCGTGCTGGGCGGTGTCATCGTCGGGCTTTTGCCGTCCTATTGGGTGTTCCTGGCGACATCGGTGCTGATCACCGGCGTCGCGCTGCAGAGCCTCGGTCTCGTCGCCGGTCGCACCGGCATGATCGCGCTGTGCCAGATGTCCTTCGCCGGTGTCGGCGCATGGACGGTGGGTTATCTCAACCTCGCCGAAGCGCCGGGCGGACTGGCGACATGGATCCTGCTCGGCGGGTTTGCCGCCGTGCCGCTGGGCGTCGCCATCGGCCTGCCGGCGCTGCGCCTGCGCGGCATCAACCTTGCCATCGTCACTCTGTCCTTCGCCGCCGCCTTCGACGTCATCCTGGCGACCATGACCTTTCCCGGCCAGACCGCCTTCATCCAGGTGCCGCGACCGGCATTGTTCGACAGCGACGAGGGCTATTTCATCTTCGCGCTGATCTTCTATGTCGCGATTGCCGTCGTGCTGGAATTCCTGGCGCGTTCGCGGCTGGGAGCTTCCTGGCTGGCGGTGCGCCATTCCGAGCGCGCCGCCGCCGCCCACGGCGTCAGCGTCGCCAAGGCTAAATTGTCCGCCTTCGCCATCAGCGCCTTCATTGCCGGTATCTCCGGCGGCTTGCTGGCCGGTTATCTCGGCACGCTGGTCGCCGAGAATTTCTCGATGATGCAGTCGCTCAGCCTCTATGCGGTGGCGGTGATGACCGGCGCGCATTTTGCCGAAGGCGCCATCATCGGCGGCATTCTGGTGGTCATGTTCCCCGAACTGCTGCGTCGCTTCAACCTGCCGCAGGATCTCGGCAACGTGCTGTTCGCGGTCGGCGCGGTGCAGGCACTGTCGACCGGCGAGACGATGAGCGAGACCTTCCGCCGCCTGTTTCGCAAGCTGGCGCGCCGGCCGGGTCGGGTCGGCGGCGCGAAGGGCGATGACGGCGGCCTGCCGGCGCGCGTGTCGCATCCGGCGGGTGCTGCCCTGCAGGTGGACAAGCTGACCGTGCGCTATGGCAGCGTGGTTGCTCTCGATGGTGTCGACCTGACCGTTCCGGCCGGCATCGTCGCGGGCCTGATCGGCCCGAACGGCGCCGGCAAATCGACTTTCATCGACGCGGTGTCGGGGTTCCTTCGTTCCTATGAAGGATCCGTGCGATTGGGCGGCGTTGCACTCGAGGGACGGTCCGCGCATGAGCGCGCCCGTGCCGGCGTGCGCCGCACCTGGCAGACCAACCGCATCGCGCCGGAACTGACCGTCGGCGGCTATCTGCGGCTGGCGGCGGGAAACCTGACGGAGACCGAGGTGCGCGCGATGCTGGACTGGCTGGATTGCCCGGACCCGGAAACACCTGTCGTTGCCGTCGATGCCGGCACGCGCCGTCTGCTCGATGTCGCCGGCGTGGTGGCGGCGAGGCCCGCCGTCATCCTGCTGGACGAACCCGCCGCCGGCCAGTCGCACGAAGAGACGTTGAGGCTTGGCAGGCGCATCGCCGAAATTCCGGCGCGCTTCGGCTCCTCCGTGCTGCTCGTCGAGCACGACATGGATCTGGTGCGCAGCGCCTGCAGCCAGGTGACCGTGCTCGATTTCGGCCGTGTCATCGCGTCCGGCCCGCCGGCTGTTGTGCTCGACCAGAGCGCGGTCAAGCGCGCCTATCTCGGCATTGAGGAGAGTGTCGCGGCATGAGCGAACTTGTCATTTCTTCGCTGTCGATCAGCCGGGCCGAACTGCCGGTTGTCACGGGCCTCGACGCGCGCGTCGAAAGCGGCTCGATCAGTGTCGTTTTGGGCGCCAACGGTGCCGGCAAGACGACCTTGCTGGAAGGATTGTCCGGCGTCATCCCGGTCAGCGGCGGCGTGGTTTCGATCGACGGCCGCGAAATCCAGAAGGCGAGGCCCGGCCAGCGCTCGCGCGAGGGGCTGGCGCATGTCGAACAGGGCCGCACCATTTTCAGCCAGCTGACCACCGAGGAGAATTTGCGCGTGGCGCTGCGCGACGGCAGCGGTCTTTCCGAAGCCTATGCGCTGTTTCCGGAACTTCTGCAGCGCCGTTCCGTGCGGGCCGGCCTGTTGTCGGGCGGCGAGCAGCAGATGCTGGTGATTGCGCGTGCGCTGCTGACCCGGCCGAAGGTTTTGATGATCGACGAGATGTCGGCGGGGCTGGCGCCGGTGATCGTGTCCAGGCTGATGGCGGCGGTGCGCCGGCTGGCCGACACCGGCCTCGCGGTCCTTCTGGTCGAGCAGTTCGCAGCGCTCGCTCTGTCGATCGGCGACCGCGCCTATGTCATGCGCCGCGGCCGCGTCGTCTATGACGGCGACTGCCCGAGCCTGCTGCGCGCGCCGGACGAATTGCACCGGCTTTATCTCGGAGGGTAGGGCGGTCCGCCGCACCCACTTCGCCGCCCGATTTTTGCACACGCAAGCCGGACGGCGTCTGGTGTAATGGGGCTAAGTCCCGGATGTTTTAGCCGCTTCGCAAAAACGACACGTGCACAAGCGATCCTTGTTAAGGATTTGTTAAATGCGCGGTCTTGCTATTGGCGGCCATGGACGACGTGTTTCTGAAACTGTCGGAAATTCAGGAGCGTTCCGGCGCGTTCATTGCGCTTTACGACGGTTCCGACTGCTTGCGCTTCGCCAACCGGGCCTTTCGGGAAGCCTATTTCATCGAACCGGACGAAACGCCGCTCTGGGCGGATCTGATGCGCCGCAACTTCGCCGCCGCGCGCGGCACGGTGATCCGCACCCATGCCTTCGAGGAATGGCTGGTCTCGACGCAATCCCGGCGCGGCAAGGTCGGCTTCAGGGCGTTCGAGACCGATCTCGCCGACGGCCGCTGGCTCTGGATGACCGAAACCGTCGACGACAATGGCTGGATGCTGTGCATCGCCTCCGACATCACCTCGATCCGGGCGGCCGAACGCAAAGTGCGGCAGGACCGCGACTTTGCCATGAAAGTTGCCCAGACCGATGAACTGACCGGCGTCGCCAACCGCCGTTTCGTCCTGGCCCGCGCCGAGGACGTCATCGCCAAGGCCGCCGCCTTGTCCAAGAGCGTCGGCTGCCTGGCGATCCTCGACCTCGACAATTTCAAATACATCAACGACCGTTTCGGCCATGCAGCGGGCGACATCGTGCTGCGCGACTTCGCCAGGAAGATCCACGGACAGGTACGCCGGCTGGACAGTTTTGGCCGGATCGGCGGCGAGGAGTTCGCCCTCGTCCTGCCGGCGACCCGGCTGGAAGAGGCCGAACTGATTGTCGGCCGCATGCTGCTTCAGGTCAGGCAATCGCGCCCGCTCAGGGGCAATGCGGAATTCACCTACACATTCTCCGCCGGGATTTCCGAAGTCCGCGGCAACGATACGCTCGACACGCTCTATGAGCGCGCCGACAAGGCGCTTTATTGCGCCAAGCTCGGCGGCCGCGACCGCATCCAGGTGGAAAAGCCGACCGAAGGCGAGCCCGCGGCGGTCGGTTGACGCGGGGAGGGGGCTGGCGCGCATCCCTGGGGAAAAAGATGTAGCCGGTTTCCGAGCCTTTTTGCCGCGCAAACCGGCGGATTTGCGGGCTTTTCGACCTTGTGTTGCGCTCCCGTCAGTACCGGGTCGCGGAAAAAAATCACAAAGACGGCAAAACTATCCACATCGGCTGTTGACAGTTCGAAGCACCCCCGACTATATACGCCTCAACAACGAGGGCGGTGCGCCGCTGGCGACCCCGGAGTTCGCTTCTAAGGAAGCCGCTTCGAGCCCTGGTTGAACGAATTCAAGAGAGCCGCGTAAGCGACACTCGATTGGGTCTGAAGGCGAAAGCGGCCGG